>JADDPU010000439.1:0-675 GCA_016781725.1 Rubrobacter sp.
GCCTCATCGTCGTGGACAAGGTGAACGGCGGCAAGTCCGACGCCCTCAACGCCGGCGTGTGCGCCGCGAGCTACCCGCTCGTCTGCTGCCTGGACGCCGACATCATCCTCGAAGAGGACGCCCTCCTGCGGGTGGCGCGCCCGATGATAGAGTCGGGCGCGGTCGCCGCCGTCGGGGGAATAGTCCGGGTCGCCAACGGCTGCGAGTTCGAGAAGGGGCGCCTCATCAAGGTCAAGACGCCAAAGAAGGTGCTCCCAAACTTCCAGATAGTCGAGTACTTGAGGGCTTTCATCGCCGTCAGGACCGCCTGGAGCAAGCTGAACTGCCTCCTGATCATCTCCGGCGCCTTCGGCATGTTCCGCCGGCGCGACCTCATTCTGGCCGGCGGCTACTCGGGGGACACCGTGGGCGAGGACATGGAGCTGACCACCCGCATTCACCGCGTCCTCCGGGAGCACGACCGCCACTACAAGATCTCCTTCGTCCCAGACCCCATAGCCTGGACCGAGGTCCCCGACACCTTGCGGGTGCTCGGGCGCCAGCGCGACCGCTGGCACCGCGGCCTCATAGAGACCCTGATGCGCCACCGCAGGATGCTCTTCAACCCGCGCTACGGCACGGTCGGCCTTGTCGGCATGCCTTACTTTTTCCTCTTTGAGTTCCTCGGGCCGGTCA
>JADDPU010000439.1:693-961 GCA_016781725.1 Rubrobacter sp.
TCGCCTTCGTCGCGGGCCTCGCGCTCGGGGTCATCAACGCGGCCTTCGCCCTCGCCTTTTTCCTCGCGGCCGTGGGCTTAGGCGTCCTGCTCTCGACGGCGGCGGTCTTTCTGGAGGAGTTGCGCCTGGAGCGCTACCCGAGCTGGCGCGACCTGGTGAAGCTCGTGCTCTACGGGGTGCTCGAGAACTTCGGCTACCGGCAATTGAACACGCTGTGGCGGGCGATGGCGATAGTCTCTTATCTTCGCAAGAACACCGACTGGGGGGC
>JADDPU010000439.1:1161-3347 GCA_016781725.1 Rubrobacter sp.
ACGGGGTGAACCTGGGCGACACGCTGCCAGGCCACGCCCCGGGAGAGCTGGCGCCGACGAGGGAAGACTACATGCGCTGGTTCCCCCAGATGAAGGCGATGAACGTGGACGTCTTGAGGGTGTACACGATCCTCGACCCTGAGTTCTACGAGGCGCTGAAGGACTTCAACTCGGGGCGCGAGGACCCGCTGTGGCTGATCCAGGGCGTCTGGTCCCCCGAGGAGGATCTCACAGGCGAGAACCTGGAGGGCCGCGACGCCTACACTCCCCACATAACGCGGACGTTCGAGAGCGAGGTCGCCGACGCCGTCCACGTCGTGCACGGGGACGCCGACCTGCCCGAGCGCCGCGGCCACGCCAGCGGCAGGTACCGCGCGGACGTCTCCGAGTACCTGCTCGGCTGGATAGTCGGCACCGAGTGGTTCGCCTACGCCGTGAAGAAGACGGACGACGCCAACGAGGGGATGGAGCCGTTCTTAGGCGAGTACTTCCACTCCACGCCAGAGGCGACACCGTTCGAGAGCTGGTGCGCCTCGATGCTCGAGGTGCTCGCCAAGGAGGAGATGGCTTACGGTTGGCAGCACCCGGTCGCCATCTCGAACTGGCCTACGACGGACCCGCTCGACCACCCCGACGAGGCCAACGAGCAGGAGGATCTCGTCCCAGTCGACCCCATGCACGTCGAGCCGACCGGGTCGTGGAAGGCAGGCTACTTCGCCTCCTACCATGTCTATCCTGCCTACCCGGACTTTATGCGCCACGAGCAGAAGTACCGGGATTACCGCACCCCCGAGGGCGTGAAGGACCCTTACGCGGGCTACCTCAACGAGCTTCGCGCCCACCACGAGGGTATCCCTCTGGTGGTCGCCGAGTACGGGACCTCCTCAGCCCGGGGCATGGCCCACCGGGGAGCCCTGGGGCGCAACCAGGGTATGCACACCGAGCAGGAGCAGGGCGAGGTGAACGTAGATCTGCTCAAGAACATCCACCGCGAGGGGTACGATGGGGGCATCCTCTTCTCCTGGCAGGACGAGTGGTTCAAGTTCGCGTGGAACACGGGCAGCCTGGAGATCCCAAGCACCCGCCGGCCGATGTGGCTGAACCGCCTGACCAACGAGCAGAACTACGGCGTGATCGCCACCGAACCCGGGGAGAGCGCCGAGGAGACGATCCACCTCGACGGCGAGACAGACGATTGGGAGAGAAGAACCGGAGGCCCGGAAGGTCTCGGGGACGTCGTGAACTGGGCGGCCGACCGGCTACTGGGTGAGGGCGTCGGGGCCGAAAAACGCGAGTACGAGGACTTCGACCTCAGCGTCTCGCACGACGAGGCACACCTCTACCTGCTCCTGGAGAGGCGGAGAGGCCTGTGGCGGTTCCCCGGCGAGGAGCTCTACGTGGGTTTCGGCACGCTGGCCGACGGCAGCGACGCTGCGGACAAGGCGCCGGGGGTCGGCTTCCCCGAAGGGGGCATACAGACCTTGCTACAGATAAAGAGTACGAAGGATTCGCACCTCTGGATAAACAGCGCCTACGACCCGCACACCTGGCTCTACGGCAAGAAGCTCGACTACATGCCAGATCCCACGATCGAGGAAGACCCGCAGGCGGGCGTGTTTCTACCGTGGAAGCTCGCGCTGAACCGGCCGCTGACCTTGCCGCAGAGCAAGCGAAAGATTCCGTTCGAGGACTACGAGGTCGGCCTCATGCGGCCTGGTATCACGGACCCTTCGGACCCGAGCTTCGACAGCCTGGCCGACTGGTACGCCGAAGGCGACGCTCTCGAGGTCCGCATACCCTGGACGATGCTAGGCTACACCGACCCGAGCACCCTGCGGGTTTGGGATTACCCTTACGAGGCCGGAGGGATCGAGGCCGTCAGAGCGAACCGCCTGCGTATCTACCCAACGCTCAGGGACCCGGATCAGAGCGTGCAAGAGGAGATCGACCCCTTGGGTTACTCCTGGAGGGGATGGGACCAGCCGACCTACCACGAGCGGAAGAAGAGGAGCTACGCGGCGATGCGCGAGGCTTTCGACACCTACGAGCAGGTGACGACGCCCCCACGCTGAGGCCGCGCCCTCAGCGATGCCGCAGCGGCGACGGACCGGGGTAGAAGGGGCGCTCGGAGCGGCCCCTCACCCTAGCTAGTCGTTGCCCTTCTTGACCCAGTTGCCCTTCTCGTT
>JADDPU010000269.1 GCA_016781725.1 Rubrobacter sp.
GGCTTGGCGGTGACGAGAAGCGATAGAGGATAGGGACGCGAGTTACTCTGCGTCCTGGGAGAAACAGGGGAGAGATTATGATGAGATGGGTGGGCAGGCTCGGGCTCTACGTTCTGGGCGTCGCGTTCGTGGCCGCGGGTATCTTCGGCATCGCGCAGGCGACCCTGCTCTCCGACGCCGGCGGGGCCCCGACCGAGAGGGCGATCAAGCCTACCGCCTCAGAGAAGACCCTGCCGAAGCCCGTCAAGGAGGAGTCCGCCAGCACCGAACAGGCGGAGAAGAAAGAGGAGAGCGAGAAGAAACCGGAAGAGGAGAAGAAGCCCGAGCAAGAGCTCGAGCAGGTCGAAGAGGCCATAGAGGAACCGGACCCCCTGCCGGCCTCGTCGGCTAGCGCTTCGGCCAGCGCCTCCGCCAGCGCCTCGGCCAGCGCCTCCGCCAGCGCCTCGGCCAGCGCTTCGGCCTCGGCGTCTGCTACGGCCTCGTCACCGGTGAACGCCGTCGCGCCGGCGGATACGACGATGTACCTGACCGTGCCGAAGATGGGCATCTACGACATCCCGGTTGTGGAGGGCACCACGGAATCGTCGCTCTCGGTGGGAGCCGGGCACTACACCGGCTCCGGCTACCCTTGGGTGCCGGGATCCAACACCTACATAGCGGGCCACCGCGTCGGCTACCCGGGCACCGCCAGCGACCACGTCTTCTACAACCTGCCCAACCTCGTTATGGGGGACGAGGTTATCATCACGGACTCTGCCGGCCAGACCTACACCTACGTGGTCAGCGAGATCCTGGAGGTGCCCATAACCGACCTGTCGGTTACGGAGCCCGTCGGGAGGGACATCGTCTCCCTGCAGACGTGCACCGAGAACTACGGCGACTACTGGACCATGGGTCCCAACTGGAACGTCCGCTACGTAGTCCGCGCCGACATGGTCTGATCCCCGGCCTCGCCTCGCTCGGGCTTTAAGCCTGGCCCGAGCGTAGCAACCCGGGCACGCCTGGAAGCGAGGACGGCGAACAGCGCGGGAGAGAATACCTAAGGCAATCGGGGACTTCGGCGTCGGCTCGGCCAGGGGCCGCCGAGCTCTTGGCCGGCCATCCGGCAGGGATGGAGTCAGGGGTGCGCGCAGGCTCCCGTAGAACAGATGGCGTTTGAGATGCGCCTCGACGATGCGCTGAGCCAACCACGGAAAAACCTTCCCGGGCTCCTCTTGCCTGTACTGGTTCTTGCCCGGAGGGGCTCCTTGGGCGAGATCGGACGCGAGGGCAGTGGCTCTAAACCTGGGCGGGGCGGCTTGGAGGGCGTCGAAGCCGGGTTCTCTCTAGGGCGTTCGTTAGTGGGGGAGGTCCTCACCGGCGTGTGCCTCTAGTGGCGCGGCACCGAGGAGACGTCGCACGAGGAGCAGTCCGCCGATGCCTATGAGGGTGGCGAACCAGAGGGTTGCCAGCCGGATCACGAGCGTCAGCGCCCCCGCGGGCCCGCGCGCGAGCCCGCCCACCGCGACGAATTGCAAGGCGAGCCCCGCCTCGACCGCCCCGATACCACCGGGCAGCATGCTCAGCACGCCGAGCAGCGAGCTGACCGCGAACACGAAGACTACCGTAAGGAAGTCAAGGTCCACCCCCAGGCCCACGGCGCACAGATAGACCCCGAGGCACTCGAAACCCCAGGAGACAAAGGAGATAACCGTGCCCACGACGAGCGGTCCCGTTCCCAGAAGCTCGTTGGACGCGCCGTGGAAGTCCGTCAGGTGCGGCGCAAAGCGGCCGACCAGCGGCAGCGGCGAGAGGACCCGCTGCGCGAGGAGCGAGAGCCGTTTGGAGCGGAGGACCGCTATGCCGAAGATCGCGACGGCCAGAAAGATCAGCATCGTCCACGGCGGGAGGCCTAGGGCGAAGGCGCCAAGAAAGCCCCAGGCGACCATGCCGGTGCCGTCCGTGGCCCGCTCGGCGACGACCGCTGGGGCCGTGCGGGCTATGGGGGCGCCGGAGACCCTGCGGACCCAGACGCTCTTCAGCACCTCCCCGAGCTTACCCGGCGAGATCGTCATGGAGAGTCCGGCCGCGAAGATCGCCGCGTTTACCCCCACCGGCACCGGGACCTTGAGGACCCTCAAGTAGTACAGCCAGCGAAAGAAGCGGCCGACGTAGGATAGGAAGACGAGGCCCAAGATAGCCGGTATCAGGGCGTAGTCGAAGTCCTTCAGGGCCGCTCCCAGCCTGTCCAGGTCAGAGAGGACGGCGAGGGTCAGGTAGACGGCCGCGCCCAGGGCGAGGGCGAGGACGAGGTTTCGCCTCAGGCGTTCCACAGGGGAATGACGTAGATGGCCGCCATCACCACGACGAGCCACAAGAACAGCGCGACCTGCAGCGGCCGGTCCGAGAGCAACAAGGTGTCGGGGTTACCGCCCCCGTTGCGGTGAACCAGGAGCATGTAGCGGAAGACCCCGTAGACCATGAACGGGATGCTCGCCATCATGAAGATCTCGTTCTGTGCCTCGTAGACGGTGAAGGTGTAGAGGGTGTAGGCGATTATGGTCGCCGACATCATGATGTTCATCATCTCGTCGAGCAGCGGCACAGAGTACTCCTGCAAGTTCCTGCGGTGGTGGACCGCCCCCTCGCCTAGAGTGGCGATCTCGTGGCGGCGCTTGGAGAAGCCGAGAAAGAGCGTCAGGAGGCCGGTACAGACGATCAACCACGGCGAGATCGGGCTTGCCACCGCCGAGACCCCAGCGAGCGCCCGGATAACGAACCCAGCCGAGATGCTCATCACGTCTAAAATCGCGGTGTGTTTGAGGATCGTCGTGTAGAAGACTTGCAGGATCAGGTACGCGACCCCCGCTATCCCCACCCCGGGAGTCTTGAAAACTCCCGAAAAACCTACAGCCAGCGCACCGATCGCCAGGACCGCGGCGAAGACCAGCGCGGAGCGCGGCGAGACCGCGCCGCTCGCGACGGGCCTGAACCTCTTGAGCGGGTGCTTGCGATCCTCCTCGACGTCGAGCACGTCGTTGGCGGCGTAGACAGCCCCCGAGAGGGCGCAGAAGAGGGCGAAGGCTAGCAGCGCGTGCGCCACCTCGACCATCGAGGATGCCTTCTCCGCAAAGACCACCCCGGCCAGCACGAACCCGTTCTTGGTCCACTGCTTGGGCCGGACCAGCCGCAGATAGGATCTGACGAGGCTCTTGGGACGGTCCGCTTCCACGATTGCCGGTTTTACCACAACGAGCGTGAGGTTTCAGGTCACACCCGCGCCGTCTTTGGCGAGTGCATAACAGGTAGCGCGCTTCGGGATCCTGCAGCTTTCCCGATACCGTGGGCTGGCCGATTGCAAACCGAGGCGACTCTCTCCACAATTGATCGGACCATGTACCAACCGAGGGCGCAGGTTTTCACGGAGTGGTTCAGGCTCGCGCGGCCTTTCAGCCTCACGGCGGCGGCCGTGCCCGTGCTCTTCGGGACGGCGCTGGCGTGGCGGGACGGGGCCTTCGAACCCTACCCTTTCCTCGCCATGCTCTTCGGGAGCCTCCTCATTCAGGCTGCCACCAACATGTTCAACGAGTTCTACGACGAGCGGCGGGGCCTCGACGTGGCGGGGACCGTCGGGATAGCGGGCTCGATCGTCGGAGGACGCGTGGCGGCGCGCAGCGTCCTCGTGGGGGCGCTCGCCTGCTACACCCTCGCCCTGTTCTTGGGCATCTACCTTATCTCCGTCGGGGGCTGGCCGATACTCGTGCTCGGGTGCCTCTCTGCCCTTGGCGGCTACCTCTACTCTGCCGGACCGCGCCCCATCGCCTACACCCCGGCGAGCGAGGCTGCGGTCTTCGCCTTTATGGGGGTTCTGATCGTGGTGATAGCGTACGCGGTGCAGGCCGGAGGTTTCCCCCTGTCCGTGCCGCTGGCGGCGCTGCCCATCGGCGGCCCCGTGGCCGCGATCCTGCTGGCCAACAACCTGCGCGACCTGGTCTCGGACCGCAGGGGCGGGCGGCGGACGCTGCCCATCGTCTTCGGCCGGGAGGTCGGGGTTCTCGTCTACCGAGCCCTCTTGCTAGAGGCCTACGTCGCGGTCACCGTGCTTATGGCCTTCGGCCTCGTCCCCCCGGAGTGCGTTCTCGTCTTCCCGAGCGTCTTCGCGGCCTCTCGCCTCTGGCGGGATATCGCGCGGTACTCCACGCCCGGCCGCCTCGACCCCGTCGTCAAGCGCACGGCAGGGTTGCACCTCGTCTTCGGGCTGCTCTACACGGCGGGGGTCCTGATCGGTGGCTGATAAGACCCGTCCCTTCCGGGCGAGCTACCTGATCTCCGGCGTCGAGGCGGAGAGGATCTTCGCCGAGCTGCTCCGGTTGGACCGCTTCTCCGAGTGGGCAGTCGGCCTGCGCCGCGCCCGCGCCCTGGACGCGGCGGGCAACGAGGCGGCGCCCGAGATACGCCCTGGGGCCAACCTCGAGTTCACCCTGAGCGCCGCCGGCTTCACGCACAAGGTGGTGAGCGCCGTCACCGCCGTCGAGCCGCCGCGCCGGCTTGAGTGGCGCTACGAAAAAGGGGCCACGGGTACCGGTGGATGGCTCGTCGAGCAGGAGGGCAAAGAGGCAGTGCGCTTGACGCTCTCAACCGACTACAGGGTCAGGCCCGCCTGGCTCGACAGGATCGCCCACCGCCCCTTCTTCCGCGGGCTCACCGAGGACCTGCTGGGCCGCTCGCTCCGCCGCTTCGAAGAACACTTGAAAAAGCCTTGAAGAGAATCTCGCGCGACGAGGGAGGTCGGGATTGGCTACGGTATTCACGCGCATAATCGAGGGGGAGCTGCCAGCCCGCTTCGTCTGGAAGGACGAGCGGTGCGTCGCGTTCCTGTCCATAAACCCGCTGAGGTCGGGCCACGTCCTGGTCGTACCCAGGGAGGAGGTGGACCACTGGCTCGACCTCGACGAGGACTCTATGGCGCACCTGATGAGCGTCTCGCGCTCTATCGGGCGGGCGATTCAAAGAGGGTTCGGGCCGGCGAAAGTCGGCCTATTGATCGCCGGCCTCGAGGTCTCTCACCTGCACATCCACCTGGTGCCCATCGACGGGCTCCACGACATGGATTTCGATAACGCCGCCGAAGACCCCGATCCGGCGGAGCTGGACCGGGCAGCCGGCGTCATCCGCCGCGAACTAACGGCGCTCGGCTTCGAAGAGGTGGCCTCCTAGCGCCGAAGATCCGGGCTAGCGGTCCTCGCTAGAGGTCCCGCTCGTGCCCGTTCTCCTCGTGGCCTTCGGCCCGGTCGCCCCCTTCGTCGTCCGGTTCACGCTCTTCTTCGCCGTCGCGGGCGAGCACGTGGACCTCGGTGGTCGGGTTGACGTAGCGGGCGATGATGATGGAGAGCTCGTACATCACGACCATCGGTATGGCCATGAGTACCATGCTGAACGGGTCCTGCCCGGGCGTGAGGGCGGCGGCGAGAACCGTGTTGAGCACTATGGCGTGCTTGCGGTACCTCTTCAGCAGCGGGGCGTCCACGAGCTCCAGCTTGGCCCCCACGTAGGTCGCCGCAGGGAACTCGAAGACTATCCCGAAGGCCAGCAAAAAGCGCGTCACGAACGGGAGATAGGTCTCGCCGGTTATGATCTCCTGGTACCTCTCGTCATCCCAGTCCAGAAGAAAATCGATGCCTATCGGGAGGACTACGAAGTAGCCGAAGGCCACCCCGGCCAGAAACAGGCAGGAAGCCAGCGAGATCAGGACGTAGGTGAACGCCCGGCCCATGTCCCCGACCGCCGGGGCCACGAACGCCCATATCTGGTAGAGGAGCACGGGTATCGTAAAGAGGAAAGCCGCGAAGAGCGCGAGCTTGAGGTCCGTTATCAGCGGAGCGGTTACGCTCGTAAAGTTGAGCATCCCGTCCAGCGAAGGCGCGGGTGCCAACAGCGCATCGAAGATGTCCTTGCGGAAGAACCAGGCGACTATGGAGAGGGCGAAGAACACGACGGCGACCTTGATGATCCTGGAGCGAAGCTCGCCCAGGTGCTCGATCAGGGTCATGCGCGCGTCATCGCGCGGTCCGCGCGGGCGCGAAGGGCTCCTGAGGCGTTCGGCCATCTATACCCTACCGGGAGACGCCGGCGGTCTTAGCTGCGCTTCTGCTCGGCCTCGACGGAAGCATCGTCCTCCGCCGCCGCGACGTTGGCCTCGGCCTTCTCCTGTGCGGAGGAGGCGGCCGGCTCCTCGTCCTTCTCCTCGTCCTTCTTCTCCTCGAGCTGGCCTTCGCGCGTACCGGCCCTGAACTCCCGCACGCCGCTGCCGAGGCCGCGGGCGAGCTCGGGGATGCGCTTCGCGCCGAAGAGCAACAGGATGATGACCAGGGCGATTATCAACTCGGTCCCGCCCAACGAGCCGAATCCGGGGATTAGTACAAGGCCCATGTTTCCTCCTAACAAGCTAAGTGTTGGGTCCCACGAAACATTATACGACTTGCGGGCGCGGCGTGGATCAAGGCTGCGCGCTGCCCGAGCTCTCTCCGCCTTCTAGAAGCGCCGAGATCCTCGCCTTTACCTCCTCGGAGTTCTCGCCTTTGGGTTCGCGGTCGAGGTAGCCATTGTAGTACTTTATAGCCTCTGCTGGCTGTCCTGCCTGCTCGTAAGCCTCACCGGCCAAGAGGTAGGCCTCCTCGTTGTCCGGCTCCACCTCCGTGGTCGCCGCAAACGCGTCTCCGGCCTTCTCCTGGAGATCCTTCTGTTCTTTTCCTGGCGTACCCTGGGCTTGCTGGAAGTAGACCTGGCCGAGGAGGAACGGTATCTCCTCGTCCTTCGGCGCCACCTCGCGCCCGTCTTTCAGCACCCGTACCGCATCGTCGTAGCGGCCTGCGTTGTAGTAGAGACCGGCGAGGTCCTTGATCGCCTCGGGGTCCTTCGGGTTCTGCTCTAACTCCTTTTCGGCAGCTTGGATCTGGTCCTCCGGCCCCGGGGTCTGGTTCTGCTGTTGCTGTTGGTCCGAGCCGCCGAAGAGCTCGAAGAGGTTGTACTGGACGTTGGTGCCGAGCCCAAGAAACACGGAGGAGCCTATAAAGAAAACGGCGAGCACGATGGCGAGCAACTTCACCCAGAAGCCGATCCTCTCGCGGTTCATCATCATGGCGAGCTATCCTCCGAAGCGGTCAACCTTCGACCCGATTGTATCTCAGGTCGCCACCCACTACCGTCGCCGTGACCCCTCCGCCGGCTGCGGCCTCGAGAACGTCCCGCTCCGGGTCGTCCGTCCCCGGCGCGACCTCGACCACGGCGAGGTCGGCCCACTTGCCGGCCTCGAGGCTCCCCGTCTCCGCCGCGATACCCAGGGCGCGCGCCCCCCCGAGCGTGGCCAACTCGAGCCCCGTAGCACCACCCAGGCCGTGCAGGCCGACGGCGACCATCGTCTCCTCGAAGAGGTTCATGCTGGGGCTGCTCCACAGCCCGTCGGTGCCCATCCCGACCCTGACACCCATCTCCATCATCCGCGGCACCGGGGAGACGCCGCACCCGAGGAACTCGTTGGACCGGGGGCAGTGGGCCGCCGCGACACCGGTGCGGGCCAGGATCTCGAGGTCCTCCTCCGAGACCAGGGTCGCCAGATGCGCCGCGATGGTCTGCGGGGCGAGGAGCTCTATGCTCTCGGCGTAGCGGACCGGGGAGACGCCTACCCCTCTCCACTCGTTGCGGCCGAAGATGTCAGCGAGGCCGCCGGTCCCCTCCCTGACGAACTCCACCTCCTCGGGGCTCTCCGAGAGGTGGATGGCTAGGGTCCAACCCAACTCCCGCGTCCGCCGCGCCGCGAGGCGGGAGGACTCGGGGTCGACTGTGTACGGGGAATGTACGCTGACCCGCGCGTCCACCCGCTCGGGCAGACCCGCCTGCAGCCCGCGCGCCCTCCCGATTATGGACTCCACGATCTCCTCTGGGGCGGCCCCGTCGAAATCTCCGGGGAAGAACTCGGCGTAGACGGTCCCGGCCATCCCGCTCTCGGCGAGCTGCGGCAGGCACTCCCCGTAGGGGGAGGACTCGGCCATGTAGGTAGTGCCGGCCTCCAGGGCCTCGCGGGCCGAGTCCCTGGCGGCCTCCGCCGTCCAGGCCTCCTTCTCTGGGAGTCGCTCTATGAGCTTGGCGAGCCAGCCTGAGAAAGTGCCGCCCTCAGGTGCGTCCTCTCTCCTGAAGCCCAGGTGGGCGTGAGCGTTGACAGCGCCGGGGACGATAGTGTAGTTGGGGAAGAACCGGACCTCCGAGTCCGGGGCCTCGCGCCCCAACTCGGCCAGCGACCCGACGGCGGCGATGCGTCCGTCGCGGACGAGGACGGCGCCGTCCCGGATCGGGGGTGAGGAGACGGGCATGAGGGTGCCGGCCGCGAAGATCACGGTCTCGCCCTCAGGCATCCCTTCCGACCACCTCGGAGGCGACGAACTCCAAGAACTCGCGCTCCGGAGAAGCCGGCAGAAGGTCGAGGTCCCGGGTGGCGCCGTCGATCTCACCCCGGGCCCACGCCTCGGTCCTGGCGACGGCGTCCGTGGCGAGCACCGCCTCTATGCCGGCCTCGAGCAGCTCGGGCGGGGGGGCCGGGTGGGCGAGGACCCGCCGGATGGTCTCCGCATCACCCTCGCGCAGGGCGAGAATAATGGGCAGCGTCACCGTGCCCTCGGCGAGGTCCGTGCCAATGCCCTTGCCCATAAGGCCCGGTTTGCCTACGAGGTCCATTATGTCGTCGGACATCTGGAAGGCGATCCCGAGCGCCTGCCCGTAGGTAGCAAGAGCGTCTATCTGCACGAGCGAGAGCCCGCCCAAAGTTCCACCGGCCACGCACGCGGCCTGGAAGAGCCCGGCGGTCTTCTTCCTTATGTGCTCGAGGTAAGCCTCGACCTCGACGGTGGCCCCGTTTGCCCGGTACTGTTCCAGCTCTCCCGCCGCCAAGCCCACCGAGGCCTCGGCAAAAGAGCGGATAAGCCTCGCGTCGCCGATGCGCGCGAGCTCGGAGAAAGCCTCGGCGAAGAGGTAGTCCCCGGTGGCCGCGGCGATCTCGCGCCCGTAGGCGGCGGCGACGGTCGGGGCGCCGCGCCTGTTCTGCGCCCGGTCCACGATATCGTCGTGGATGAGGGTGGCTGTGTGCAACACCTCGATGGCGGTGGCGGCAGACAGGAGATCCCGCCTGTTCGGCTCCCCCATCGCGGCACAGAGCACCAGGAGCAGCGGCCTCAGGCGCTTCCCCCCCGAGGTCAACGCCCCGAGCGTCGGCGCGACCAGCCCGGCAGGCGCCCGCTCCCCGACCGCGGCCAGGAGGCCCTCAACCTCGTCTATGGTCTCGAAGACGCCCTCGGGTAGGGAGGAATTAAGGCTGCTAGGGTCCGCCGGATCTCCCGGTGCCACGGTGGAGCGTGATGATGCCGCCCGCGAGCCTGTGCCATGCAACGTTTTGTAATCCATTACGCACCATTATCTCAGCTAATTCGCCGGGCGGCACGAACTCTTTCACCGATTCTGGAAGATAAGCGTAAGCCCTGGCGTCTCCGGAGATCCAGGCGCCGACGCGGGGCACGATCCTATCGAACCACAGCCCGTAGAAAGCGGCCGCTACCCTGTTGGTCGGGGTGGCTATCTCCAGGCACACCACAGTGCCGCCTGGCCTGACACAGCGGGCCATCTCGGAGAAGAGCGCGTCGAGATCCGGGATATTCCGCGCGCCGTAGGCGATGGTCGCCGCGTCGAACGCGTCCGAAGGGACGCCCGTAAGGTCAGTGGCGTCCCCGAGCCGGTACTCCACGTTGGGCAACGGCCTCGCCTCGGCGGCCCGCAGCATCTCGCGGGAGAAGTCTATCCCGAGCACGCGCCCCCCCGGCCCTACCGCCTTGGCGAGATCCCGCGTCAGGCTCCCCGTGCCGCAGGCGAGGTCGAGCGCCCGGTCGCCGGGGCGCAGGCCCGTCGCCCGGACTACCTTGCGGTTCCAGAGGCGGTGCAAGCCGGCGGTCATCACCGTGTTAAGCAGCTCGTAGCGGCCGGCGATCCTGTCGAACATCTCCCGCACGAGCCGGGCCCGCTCCGCCCCGGACGGCAAACGCTGCCCCGTTCCCGGACCGGGATTACCCAAGCCCGTCGCCGAGGTCCCTGGCGGCGCGCCGGATCCTCTCCTCCGACCTCTGCGCGCCCTCGCCCGAGATAATGTCGAGGAGGCCCGCCAGGTGTGGCGTCCACGTCTCGAGGGTTACCCTCTCCCCCGCGGCGATGCGCCCGGCGCCGTCCCGGATCATGCGGCTCGCGACCGCCACGAACCGCGGCTCGTCCAGCCGCGCGATGGTCTCGACCGAGAGCGCGTACGCGTTGTCCCCGACCAGGATGTCGTCGTCGCTCGCCCCGGCGCCCGCGTAGTGCGCGTCGAAGCCCTGCTGCAGGTAACCGAGCGCCTTCGCCACGACCCGACCGCTGGGGTCTTCTTCGGGCAGGCCCGCCACGGCCCGCAAGAAAGTCTCCTCGAGCGACGCTTCTGGCGTCCGCCTGGCGGTCATCTAACCCTTGCGTGCCCCGGCGAACCACTCCCGGGCGGCCTCGAAGGTCCTCTCGAGGTCCTCCTCCGAGTGGACCGCGGAGATAAACCCAGCCTCGTACTGGCTCGGGGCGAGGTAGACGCCGCGGGAGATCATGTGCCAGAAAAAGTCCCTGAACACCGCGGTGTCCGAGGCCGCCGCGGAGTCGAAATCCGTAACCGGCCCACCGGTAAAGAAGAGGCTCACCATCGAGCCGACCTGGTTTATGGTGAAAGGGAGCTCCCCGTTCGAGGCGGCCTCGCTCATGCCGCTCCGCCAGCGCCTGCCCAGTTCCTCCAGGCGCTCGTAGAAGCCCGGCTCGTCCGCTGCGCGCAGCGTGGCGAGACCCGCGGCCATCGCCAGCGGGTTGCCCGAGAGCGTGCCGGCCTGGTAGACGGGCCCAGAAGGGGCTATCTGCTCCATGATCCCACGCCGCCCGCCGTAAGCCCCGACCGGCAGCCCCCCGCCGATGACCTTGCCGAGGCACGTGAGGTCCGGTGTTACGCCGTAGCGCTCCTGGGCCCCTCCGCGGCCCAGGCGAAAACCCGTCATGACCTCGTCGAAGATCAGGACGACGCCATACTCCCTCGTGAGCTCCCTCAAGCCCTCGAGGTAACCCTCGGCGGGGGGGACGCAGCCCATGTTCCCGGCCACCGGCTCCAGGATGACGGCCGCGAACCGCTCGCCCTCCCGGCCGAAGAGTTCCTTTACGGCGTCGAGGTCGTTGTAAGGCAGGACCGCGGTGTCCCTGGCCGCGCCGTTCGTGACACCGGGGCTGTCCGGGAGGCCGAGCGTCGCCACGCCGGACCCGGCGGAGACGAGCAGCGCGTCGCCGTGGCCGTGGTAGTTGCCTTCGAACTTCAGGATCTTCTCCCGTCCCGTGAAGCCACGCGCGAGCCGGATGGCGCTCATAGTCGCCTCGGTCCCCGAGTTGGTCATCCTGACCATCTCGACGGAGGGAACCGCCTCGCACACGAGCTCGGCCAGCTCTACCTCGAGCTCGGTCGGGGCGCCGAAGGTGGTCCCTTTGCGGGCGGTGCGCTCTATGGCCTCTATCACCGTGGGGTGGGCGTGCCCGAGGACGAGCGGCCCGTAGCTCATCACGTAGTCCACGTAAACGTTGCCGTCAACGTCGAAGATGCTCGAGCCCTCTCCCCGCTCCATAAAGAGCGGGTCGCCGCCGACGGACCGGAACGCCCGCACGGGGCTGTTCACGCCGCCCGGCATGAGCCCCACCGCCCGCTCCATGAGCCTGGCCGAGCGG
>JADDPU010000413.1 GCA_016781725.1 Rubrobacter sp.
TATCCCCGAGGGTGCCTTTGCCAACAGGCCCAAGGCCTGGCTAAGCATCAGGCTGTTTGGCAGGAAGTGGAAGATAGACCACAGGGCAGCCGTCGGCACGATCTACGGCGCGTCGATCGCCCTGTGGCTCTTTGGAGCAGTGGCGTACGCTCTAGACGCCGCCGTAAAGAGCCTTTCGGCCATATCGGTGGACTTGATCTCTATTGCGGTCGCGATCACCGTGACCTACCTGGGTGGCCGCTCGATCAAGCGCCAGAGGGAGGTTCGCGAAAAGGAGATGCGACTCCTCGCCGCCGAAGCGGTGACGGTAGCCCTCGGAAGGCCGGTATCTCAAGCCGCGAGCGACCCGAAGGTCATAAAGATATGCGCCAAGCTCTCGGAGAGCACGGAGGACGAGATCGGAGCAAGAGCCAGGTTCTACGCGAGGGCCGATACAGAGCAGATCAAATACTACGTGCCACAAGACTCGCAGGAGCTCTCCGCGTGTCAGCTAGTCGCCTTGCTCACGGACCTGCCACCGCTCTGGATCTTCGATTGCTATACGAACCGGAAGGGCAACCTTCCGTTGCCGTGATCGGCGCGGGATACCGCGCGACAACGGTTCGGCGAGACCACGGAGCCTATTTACGAACTTCGTGAAGGGAGTGTCCGGCCGGCCCCACACCCGGAGAAAGACGAAGGCCGTGTCCTTGGCCGCCGTCCCCTCCTCGTAGAGGAGCCCCTGCGAAAGGGGTAGCACCCATCGGGCTTCCCTCGAAGGGCGAACCGCGGCCACTCGCGCGGGAAGAAGAACCGACACGTGCATATGTGATGCAGGAACGCTTTGGCTTTCGCCGTCTATGCCGACTCGAGAGGAGCCCCTAACCGACCGGCAAGGTGCTGGCTCGGCAGGGATAGACCCTCAGCCAGCAACGAGGCAATGACTTTGCTGGGTAGCGGCTTCGCAAAGTAGTAGCCTTGCCCCATGGCGCATCCCAACTCGCGCAGTCGCGCGAGTTGTCCGGCGGTTTCCACCCCTTCCGCTACCGCCTCAACTCCCAGGGTATGCGCCAGGTCGATCACCGCCGGTACGATCACGTCGCCTTCGGCGCCTCGCCCGAGCTCGGCGACGAACGAACGGTCGACCTTGATGTAGTCAACGGGGAAGCGCTTCAGGTAGGAGAGCGAGGAGTAACCCGTCCCGAAGTCGTCTACCGAAATCTCTACCCCACGGTCTTTCAACCTGTGCAGGCTATCGACGGACGAGCTCGCGTCTTCCATGAGCACGCTCTCGGTGATCTCCAGGGTCAGGCTGCTCGGCTCCAACCCCGTCTCCGACAAAGCCTTGGTGACTTCGCCGGCCAGCAGGCCGGGTTGGCCGAACTGCCTCGCCGACAGGTTAACGCACACCCTCAGCGGAACCCCCGAAGGAGACTGGTCCTGCCACTCCTTGGTTTGGCGGCACGCCTCCCGGAGCACCCACCGGCCTATCGGGACGATCAGGCCGCTCTCTTCTGCAACGGGGATGAATTCGCCGGGTAGCACCAACCCGCGCCCCGGGTGCCGCCAGCGCACCAGGGCTTCGAGCCCCAATATCTCGCCGCTCTCTAGCCTCACCTGGGGCTGGTAGTGGATCACGAACTCGCTTCTCTGCAGGGCACGCCGCAGGTCGTTCTCCAACTTCAGGCGCTCCAGGGCCCGACGCTTCATGCTCGGGTCGAACATGGCGTAGCGGGCCTTGCCCTTTTTCTTGGCCTCGTACATCGCGGCGTCGGCGTCCCGCAGCAGGTCCTCGGCCCAGTCTTGCGGCGTGGCGCTCGTTACGACCCCGACGCTGATCGTGACGTAAACCTCCTCGCCCGAGAGCATGAAGGGCGCCCGCAGCTGTCTCGCTAGACGCTCGGCGCACCGGATGGCCTCCTCCTTCCCCGCGAGGTCCTCCAGCAGAACTACGAACTCGTCCCCGCCAAAACGCGCTATGGTGTCTTCGGTCCGTACGCACCGCGAGAGGCGTTCGGCCACGTCGACGAGCAGCCGATCACCGGCTTCGTGGCCCAAAGAGTCGTTGACGTGCTTGAAACCGTCCAGGTCCAAGAAGAGCACAGCTACGTATTCCCCGCGCCGGTCCGTGCGGGCCAGGGCGTGCCTGAGGCGGTCCAGGAGGAGCGCTCTGTTGGGCAGGCCGGTCAAGGGATCGTGGAACGCCTGGTGCTCCAGCTGCTGCTCGAGAATCTTGCGCTCGGAGATATCCTCCACAACGGCTATAAAGTACTTTGGCTCTCCCGAAGGTTCGCGCACCAGCGAGAGGGCCACGTTGACCCAGACTACCGAGCCATCCCTGCGCAGGTAGCGCTTCTCCATCGAATACGTCTCGACCTCCCCGGCCAGCAGCCGCCTCACGTGGCCAAGGTCGGCGTCGAGGTCGTCGGGGTGGGTGATGTCCTGGAACCTCTTCTCTAGCAGTTCCTCGCAGGTGTAGCCGACGATCTCGCACAGTTTCTGGTTGGCCCTCAACCACCTCCCGTCCGGCCCATTCTGGGAGATGCCTACGGCTGCCTGCTCGAAGGCGGCCCGGAAGCGCTCCTCGCTTTCGCGCAGGATGTTCTCCCTCTTTCTACGCTCTGCAAACTTCCTGTCGACGACGGAGCCCGCCAGCGCGAGCCCCAGGATCATGAGCGTGGCGATCCCGATGCCGAGGCCCAGGACGAGATGGTCTATGCCTGGGGCTACGCGCCCGGTTCTCTCGCCGGTCGGCGAGAAGCTCGCCGCCGCCATGCCCGTGTAGTGCATGCCCACTATGGCGGCTCCCATTACGAGCGCGCCCGCACCCTTCGTCCACCGCCAGCTCCCGCCCGCGTTGCTCGCCACGCTGAACTCGAACGCCAGCCACAGCGCGGCCATCGAGGCGCCGATCGCCACCAAGACCGATAGCGCGAAGAGCAGGGGGTCGTAGCTTATGGTGGCCGGCATCTGCATCGCCGCCATGCCCGTATAATGCATGGCGGCTATCCCCACGCCCATTATCGGGCCTGCGACGAGCAACTGGCGCGCCCTCATCACCCCGCGCACCACGACGAGGAGCGCTAGCGCCGATGCGGCGATCGCTATAGCCATCGACAGCAGCGTGCCGAGCACGTCGTAGGTCACCGGCATGCGCATCTGGAAGGCTTGCATCCCCGTGAAGTGCATGGCCCAGATGCCCGTGCCCATGGCGAAAGCCCCACCGGTGAGCCACATCCTGCGGACTCGCCCACTGGTCGCCACAACCCTTCCCGCAAGATCTAGCGCGGTGTAGGAGGCGAAGACCGCGATCACGTAG
>JADDPU010000164.1 GCA_016781725.1 Rubrobacter sp.
AGGATGAGCCAGCGCACCTCGCTAGTCCCGCCGGACCCATCCCCTACAGCAGCGTCCACGCCATCCCCAAGACGGCGCCGACCGGCACCATGAGGTAGATCTGGACCTTGAACCTCTGCAAGACTACGAAGGAGACCACAGCCACGACGAGCGCGAAGAGGTCTATCCCCGCCAAAGAGACGCCTTCGGGGAAAAGGACCTGGGTGGCGAAGAAGAGCGCGAGGTTGGCGATCACGCCGACTACCGCCGCCGTGACCCCGACGAGGATGGCCTGTAGCTTCCGGTTGTTGGCGAGAAGCTCTATGTAAGGGGCGAGCAGGAAGATGAACAGGAAGCACGGCAGGAAGGTAGCGTAAGTAGTGATCAAAGCCCCGAGCGTCCCGTAGAGCAAGGGGGCGAAGGGGCCCGGGTCGTTGTAGGCCCCGATGAAGCCTACGTACTCGGTGACCATGATGAGCGGTCCTGGCGTGGATTCGGCCAGGCCCAGTCCCTGCACCATCTGGTCCGCCGTGAGCCACCCGTACTGGTTTACCGCCACGTCGGAGATGTAGCTCAAGACCGCGTAAGCGCCGCCGAAGGTGACGAACGCCGCCCCCGTGAAGAAGAGCGCCTCCTTTACGAGCACGTCCTCTCCCCCGCGCCACAGGTACAGGGCGCCCACGGGCACAGCCCACAAGACCAGGAAAGTCCCAAGTAGCCTCAGGTTGCGCACCATCGAGGGCCGTCCCGTGGCTTCGGCCCGATCTACGGCCGACGCCTCTTCCTCCCCCGAAGAGCCGTGGCCCCCGCCCCGGAACGCCTCGGCGGCGAAGCTAACGCGGCTCAGGAGCAAGCCCCCGAGGGCGGCGGCGAGCACCACGAGAGGGAAGGGAATCGAGAGAAAGTACAGGGCGACGAAGGCGAGGACGGAGAAGCCCACGAGCAGGTTGTGGTTGAGGGCGCGCTTGGCGATGCGCAAGACCGCCTCCACGACTATGGCTATCACGACGGGCTGGATCCCGTACAGAAGACCCGTGACCGCCGGAACATCGGAGTGGGCCACGGCCAGGTAGGAGAGGAACCACAGGACGAAGATCGACGGTATGACGAAAAAGGAGCCGGCCACGATCCCGCCCAGTGCGCCGTGCAGCCTCCACCCGATGTAGGTAGCGACCTGCTGGGCCTCAGGCCCGGGCAAGAGCATGCAGAAGTTGAGGGTCCTCAGGTACTGCCCCTCCGAGACCCACCGCCTCCGCTCCACCAGCTCGCGGTGCATGATCGCGATCTGGCCCGCAGGCCCCCCGAAGTTTATGAACCCGAGCTTTACCCAAAACCGGAAGGCCTCCCAAAAACCTACAGCCTTGGTGCCAGCCTCCCCCGCCTTCATCCTATCTCCACTTTTTTAGTGAACAACACGGCGTAGCGTAACCACGGTTACACCGAAAATCAAGACGGGAGGTGTTTCGCCCGCAGCTTTTTGCAGTAGAGGCGTTCGGTGTTGGCGGTTTGGAAGGCTAGTGGTGTACCCAGGCTTCGGGGTCGCGCGTTAGCTCGGTTATGGGGGTGGGGAGGTCTCCCTCGACGAGGTCGGCGAGGGTGACGGACTCGAGGACCGCGCGCAGGTTGGCGCGGACGGCGATCCAGACCTCCTGCAGGTGCTCGGCGGCGCCGGAGTACTCGACGGCCTCGGGCCACTCGCCCCTGACGTTAGCCAGAGGACCTTCGACGGCCCGGATGATGCTGGCCAGGGAGATCTCCTCGGCCGGCAGCGCGAGCCAGTAGCCGCCCGAGGCGCCCCGCCGGGTGCGGACTATCCCCGCGCGCTTCAAATCGTGCAGGATGTTCTCCATGAACTTTTTGGGGATGCCCTGGGTCTCGGAGATAGAGTCCCCCTTCACGGGCTCTGCCCGCTCGGCGGCCGCCCGCGCCAGCTCGGCCGCGGCCCGCAGCGCGTAGTCGGTCTTGGCCGAAACCTGCAAGTTATCTCACGCTCCCCGAGAGACCGCCGCCCCTAACGGTTGTCATCTTCGCTGGAGCCGCCGCGGTCCGGCACGTAGACGAACCAGTAAGACCCGATCAGGATTGCCAGGAACAGCACCAGCGCCCCGGCGAACTGCACGTACTCCGTCGCCATCCCGCCTCCTCCGTAGCTACCGAACCCTCCGACGCCCAGGTACACAATTCTACGACAGCCGGGCGCAACGCGCCGGGCAGGGTCCCGCAGCCACGCTAAACGGTATCACGCGGTAAGGTGCCAGGCGCGTCATGGTCGTCCGGCGCCCGAGGGCATCCCCGAGCGGCCGACGCTCCGGCTCGGCTCAGAGGCGCACCCGGTGGTCGCGGGCGTAGGAGTAGGCCGTGTAGGCCGCGACTACGTGGCAGACCCACCCAAGCAAGCCTCCCGTGCCGATCCAGAGCCCCGGCGTGATGATGAGCCAGAGGATACCGGCCAGGATGCGGCCGTTGTAGAACTGCCCAACCCCTGGGATGATCGCACTGAGAACCGCCGCCAGGCCTGGATCGCGCATCGTAGTAGCTCCTAACCTCCGTACGTTGCCTCCGTACACTCCTACGCACGGCCTCGCGTAAAGTCTCTGCCCCTCCACGCCTGGAACGGAATTCGACAAGGTGTAAGAGCGGGTCGGGCTAGGGCACGGGCCGCGCCGAGGCCTGTAAGCGAGGCTACTTTTTCCTGGCACCGCCGAAACTAGGATTGGACCCGGCACAAGGCCACAAAGAAGCTGACCTCGGAGACGCAGGTCGGCGGGCAGAAGGTGAACGCCTCCGACGACCCCCGCTACCTCGTCGAGAGCGAGAAGAGCTGCAAGGTGGCCGCCCACAAGCCCGACGCGCTAACGAAAGTCTAAAGACCCGGGAGGAGAGAGATGCCCAGGTAGAGCGACCAGCAGGTCATCGAGGAGTTCGACGAGGCGGTCAACATGACCCGCAAAGAGCTAGAGGAGTGGCTAAAGACCGACGAGTCAAAGTCCGTCGGGCAGGAGAGCGGGGAGTCCAAGGGATACGAGTCGGGGCGCTGGGTCGTCGAGATCCTCGACAAGAACGAGTCGGACTACACGGACGAGGACATAGACCACATGCGGCGAGTCGTCAGCTACGTCCACCGTCACCAGGCCCAGGGGCCCAAAGGTGACGTGGAAGAGTCGAACTGGTCCTACTCTTTGGTGCGCGATACTTGCGACCTATCCGAGATCCCGCAACTTTATTCGGCCTTCTCACATCTTGTGATCGAGGTCGTGGGTAAGTGGTCAATAATTGGCGTCCAAGGGTGGCTACGCCCCGGTACTATGCGGCATCTTGGATATGGACTTCGGA
>JADDPU010000619.1 GCA_016781725.1 Rubrobacter sp.
GGGGCCCTCGTTGGAACCCTCTGTTAAAACCCGGTTAAAAGAATGAAGCCTGAGGGGGCAGTGTTTATACTGGCGGGTACTTCGGGCGAGTAGGAGAGGGCGTGCTGTGGCAGCGAATACGGCTGAGATACTGATAGTCGAGGACGACGAGGTGATCATGGGCACCCTCGCCTACAACCTCTCTCGCAGCGGCTTCGGGGTGAGCCAGGCGACGAGCGGGGCCGAGGCCCTGAGAGTGGCGAGGAAGCTGAGGCCTGACCTGATCCTTCTCGACATCATGCTCCCCGGCGAGTCTGGCATAGAGGTCTGCGAGAGGATCAGGGAGCGCGACCAGGGTGTGATGATCGTCATGATCACCGCCAAAGACGCCGAAGAGGACAAGGTGCGGGGGTTCGAGGCCGGCGCCGACGACTACGTGACAAAGCCGTTTGGCATGAAGGAGCTCGTCGCCCGCATCAACGCGAACCTCAAGCGCAGCGAGACGGGAGGACGCGGCAAGATCATCGAGGCCGGCGACCTGCAACTCGACACCAAGAACTTCACGGCCCGCGTGGCGGGGGAGCCCCTGGATCTGCGCCTGAAGGAGTTCGAGCTCCTGGCGGCCCTCGCCTCGACCCCGGGCGAGCTCAGGAGCCGCGAGGAGCTGGCGAAGGAGGTCTGGGGACACGCCGGGGTCGGCTCCTCGCGCACCATAGACGTGCACATCCGCAGGATCCGGGCCTCGCTCGAGGAGAGGTCCTCCTACGAGTTTATCCACACAGCCCGGGGCCTGGGCTACCGCTTCGAGGCGAAGCCGAGGAGCCGCGCCGGCTCCCTCCTCGAGCGCCGGGGATGACGCTGGAGCAGCACAAGAGCACCCGACCCGTCAGCCCCGACGAGCTGCAAAGGGTCAACAAGATCCGGCGCGACTTCGTGGCCAACGTCTCCCACGAGCTCAAGACCCCCGCGACCAGCCTCAAGCTCCTCGCCGAGAGCCTGGAAGAGACCCTGGACGAGGACCCCGTCCAGGCGCGCCTGTTCGCCGCCCAGCTGAAGAAGGAGACCGAGCGCCTCGCCCAACTTATAACTGACCTGCTCGACCTCGCCAGGCTCGAGAGCCAGGAGAGGATAGATTACCCGAGCATCGTGGACGTGCGCGGCGTCCTTATGACCGTCCTCTCCCGCATGAGGCGCGTCGCCCGCAAAAAAGAGATCACCCTCCAGTGGAAGCGCTTCGGCAAGGCAGCCCAGTACACAGTCCGCGGCGACGAGACGCAACTTACCTCTATGTTCACTAATTTAATAGACAATGCCGTGAAGTACACCCCGCCGGGCGGGAGGGTTGAGGTGATCGGGGGTTCTGAGGACTCGGAGATAGTCATCCGCATCGCCGACACCGGCATCGGCATCCCCGAGGGCAAGCTCTCGCGCATCTTCGAGCGGTTCTACAGGGTGGACAGGGCCCGCTCCAAGGCGACCGGTGGGACGGGGTTGGGCCTCTCCATAGTAAGGCACGTGGCCGAGAACCACGGTGGCCGGGTTACCGTCGAGAGCACCCCGGGCGAGGGGTCCACCTTCACCGTCCACCTGCCCCGCGCCTAGGAGGAGGGGACGGCGGGCCGCGTCCGGTCCCCATGGGCGTCTTGTGGCCGGGGTAGCGCCGCGGCGTGGTGCCCGTGACCTCTCCGTCGTAGAATACGCTTAGAATACAAGTCGCAGGTGGAGCACGATCGTCCGAGGGAGACCCGGGCGGCACGAACCTACGCAAGCAAGAGGTAAGACATGACGATAGCGCGCAAACTCTGGCTCGGCTTCGGCACTTTAATCCTGATCCTCGTGCTGGCCAGCCTCATCATCTTCTTTAGCCAGCGCGCGGTGGACGACGCTTTGCGCGAGATAGTCGAGGTCGAGGAGCCCACCCGCGCCGCCTCCTACGAGATGGAGATCAACGCGGTCGAGATAGGCCAGGACGTGCTCGACTACCTGGAGACCGGCGATCCCAAATACCGCGAGCAGCTCGCGAACAATCGGGCCGACTTCGAGAGGTTCAAGGCCCGCTACGATGCGCTGGTGGACACCGAGAGGGGCGAGAAGCAGGGGGATCGCATCGAAGTCCTCTACGAGGAGTACGCCGCGTTGGGAGAGAAACTCACGAGCGGCGAGCCGTCAGGCGGCCAGGGCGGAGCCCTCCTTCCCGGCGAGCGGCGATTCCTGGTCCTTCAAGCCGAGTTGGACGCCCTCTTCGACGAAGAGGTGCAGCCATGGCACACCGGGCAGCTCAAGGAGGCGGAGGCCGCCGCGGAAGACGTGATCCGCGGCGTATACCTGACCCTGGTCGGCCTCCTCTCCGGGGGGTTGCTCGCGTCCTTGCTGGCGGGGACCTTCATCAACCGCAGCATCATCGGCTCCGTCCTTAGGCTACGGGAGGGGGCGGACCGGGTCGGTCGGGGCGAGCTCGACCACAGGATCGAGCTCGACACCACGGACGAGCTCGGGACGGTGGCCGCCGCCTTCAACGACATGCTCGACAGGCGCCGCGAGGTCGAGATGGCTCTGCAGGAGAGCAGGGAGAGGTTCAGGGGCCTCTCAGAGGCGAGCTTCGAGGGCATAGCCATCATCGAGGGTGGCGCGGTCGTGGAGGCGAACACGGCCTTCGCCCGGATGTTCGGCTACGAGCCGTCAGAGGTCGTCGGCATGCCCGCCACGGACTTTATAGCGCCAGAGTTCCGGGAGGAGGTGGCGCTCCGGCAGATCTCCTCTCTCTCCGAGGAGCCCTACGAGGTCGCCGGCATCAAGAAAGACGGCACGGTCTTCTACGTGGAGGCGCGCGGGCGGGCGTCATCCTACCAGGACCGCACCGTCCTCCTAACCGCCTTCCGCGACATCACCGAGCGAAAAGAGGCAGAAGAGAAGATCCGGAAGGCGGAGCAGCGGTATCGCAACCTCGTCGAGCGAGTCCCGGCCGTCGTCTACGTCCAGGAGATAGGCAGCCCCGACGCCGCGATGTACATGAGTCCTCAAATAGAAATCCTGACTGGCTACACCCCGGAGGACTGCGAGGACCCGGATCTCAGGTGGCGCATGGTGCACCCCGAGGACCGCGAGAGCCTGCGCTCCGAGGACGAGCCCGTCAGCGAGCCTGGCGAGGTATTCACCAACGAGTACCGCGTGCTCCATCGCGACGGGCGGACGGTGTGGGTCCGCAACGAGTCGGTTCTGATCGAGGACGAGGCGAGCGGGTCCCGCTACTGGCAGGGGTTCATGGTAGACATCACCGAGCGCAAGCGGGCCGAACAAGAACTGCAAAAGAGTGAGGCCC
>JADDPU010000140.1 GCA_016781725.1 Rubrobacter sp.
TGCCAGGCCAACAAGATACAAAACCACGGCAGAGCGTGTCACCGTTTTTGCACAAAAGGAGCAGTATCCTTCCTGCCTTCGTATAAGATGAACGTATGCAGAACAGGCAGAAGAACATACAGAGCGCGGAGATCGTGACCATCGGGACCGAGATGCTCCTCGGGGACCTGGTCGATACCAACACGGCCTGGATCAGCCAGCGCCTAGCCAAGCTGGGGGTTGGCGTCTACCGCCACACCACCGTCGGCGACAACAGCGAGAGGATCATCGGCGCCCTGAGGGAAGCCGCCTCGCGGAGCGACCTGGTGGTGACGACCGGGGGCCTCGGCCCGACCTCGGACGACCTGACCAACCAGTGCCTGGCGACCCTGACGGGCCGGGAGATGGTCGAGTACATGGAGGCCCGTGAGCACGTCGAGCGCAAGTTCGCGCAGTTCGGCCGCCAGCCGAGCCCCTCCAACTACAAGCAGGCGCTCTTCCCCAAGGGGACGGAGCTCATCCCGAACCCTCTGGGAACGGCGATGGGGGCGCTCGTAGAGTGGGGGGAGACGCTCTTTGCGACCCTGCCAGGGGTGCCCTCGGAGATGAAGCGCATGTTCGAGGAGACACTCGAGCCGCTGCTCCGGAGCCGCAGCGACGGCTCGATCGTCTCGAAGACCCTCCACTTTGCCGGTCTCGGGGAGTCGGCGCTCGCGGAGAAGGTCCAGGACTTTCTTGACGCCACGGACCCCACGGTCGCCCCGCTGGCCAGCCAGGGCAAGGTACGCCTGCGCATCACTACCCGCGCCGCCACCGAGGAGGAGGCGCAGCAGAAGATCTCACCGGTAGAGGAGGAGATCCTCGCCCGCCTCGGCGACTTTTACTTCGGCGAGGACGACGAGACCTTAGAGGGCGCCGTCGCCCGCCTCCTGAAGGAGCGGGGCGCCACCCTGGCCCTCGCCGAGAGCTGCACGGGCGGCCTCCTCGCCAAGCGCCTGACGGACCTGCCGGGATCTTCCGCGTTTTTCAAGGAGGGGCTCGTCACCTACTCCAACGAGTCCAAAGAGCGATGGCTCGGGGTGCCCGGCGAACTCATTCTGGAGCACGGCGCCGTCTCGGAGCCCGTGGCGCGCGCGATGGCCGAGGGCGCCCGCAGAATAGCCGGCGCTGACTACGGGCTCTCGGTCACCGGCATCGCCGGCCCCGACGGCGGTACCCAGGAGAAGCCCGTAGGTCTCGTCTTCGTCGGGCTCTCGGCCTCAGGAGGCGCCTTCGCGGAGAGGCTCGACCTCTCGGCCTGGGCGCGCTCGCGGGCTTCCATCAGGGAGCGCAGCGCGAACCGAGCCTTCGATCTCTTGCGGCTTCGGCTCGAAGGGAAAGAAACTTGAGGATCGCCCTTGTTGTATACAGAGCGTGGTAGTAAACTTGCCCGAGTTGACGGCACGCGAAAGGAGGTGATCCAGATAGACGCATCGAGTAGTAGTCGCGGGTATCTTCTGGGAGAGGTGGCTCTGACCTAGGCCCACCAAAATACCCGGCGGGATCCTGGGTTGCTTTTCCCCCGCCTCTTCAGTCGTGAAGGCGGACGTGCTGAAAGCAGGATACTCGCGTAACACTCAAAAGGGTACGGCCCCCGGATTTTTCCGGGGGCTCGTTTTTTGCCCTACCGCTCCTCCACCGGCACCCAACGCCGATTCTCCTCCCCGAGGTACACCGACTGCGGACGTATGATACGGTCGGACCCCTGCTGCTCGAAGCAGTGTCCCGTCCACCCTGCTACCCGCCCGATCGCAAAGGTGGGGGTAAAGAGTTCCGTGGGCAATTCGAGCCCGTGCAAGAGTAGCGCCGTGTAGAACTCGACGTTGGTCTGCAGGTTCCTGCCGGGTTTGTGCTCGGCCAACAGTCGCAGCGCCGTCTGCTCTACCTCCAGCGCCAGCTCGTAGAGTCGCCTGTCCCCGTCGGTGTCGTACAGGCGCTTTGCCGCGGCGGCGAGCACGTCGGCCCTCGGGTCGCGCACCCGGTAGATCCTGTGCCCGAACCCCATCAGCCGCTCCCCACGCCCCAGCTTCTCTCTGAGGTAAGCCTCGGCCCGGCTCGCCTCCCCGATCTCGAACACGACGTCGAGCGCCGGCCCTGGAGCGCCCCCGTGCAGCGGCCCCTTGAGCGCACCGATGGCCCCCACCACCGCAGAGACGATGTCCGACCTCGTAGAGACGATCACCCTCGCCGCGAAGGTCGAGGCGTTCATGCCGTGATCCGAGACGGTGGTGAGGTAGGTCTCTAAAGCCCGCGCGAACTCCTCGCCCGGGGCCTCGCCCGTGAGCATGTAAAGGTAGTTGGCGGCGTGCCCGAGCTCGGGGTCGGGCTCTACGGGCTCCTCTCCCTCCTGCATCCGGCGGTACGCGGCCACGATAGTAGGCAGGCTGGCGACCAGCGCCAGCGCCTCGTCGTGGGGCGCGCCCGGCCTCACAGTGCCCGCCGCCATGCGCAGCGCGTCCATCGCGGGCACCCGCTCGGCCGCGACGGCCCGCAGAAGGTCCATCGTCGCTCCCGATAGCGCCCGACGGCAGGCCAGCTCCTCCCGGAAGGACGCGAGCTGCTCGGGATCGGGCAGGACATCGTACCAGAGCAGGTAGACCGTCTCCTCGAAGGAAGCGCGTCCAGCCAGCTCCTCGACCGGGTAGCCGGCGACGATCAACTCCCCCTCCTCGCCATCCACCCGGCTGAGCCGGGTCTCGGCGGCGACGACCCCCTCGAGGCCGGCCACGAGCCCCGCCCTATCTTCCATGTCCGCCCCCCAACTCCGCTAACCCGATCCTGGCCATGACCCTCCGATCCTTATACGCCGATCCTTAGAGACCATCGTAAACGCCTGAATAAAGATCATCAACATTGATTACAGAATCAACTTGTTTTATGGTAGATGTGGCTGATGGCGAGGTTTGTGGAGGAGGAGTGGTGGGGGAGGCGCGTTATCTGAGTGCGCGGCGGGCGGCTGAGGAGTTGGGGGTTAGCGTGGCGACGTTGTACGCCTACGTGAGCCGGGGGATGGTGCGTTCGGAGGAGGCTGAGGGGAAGAGGCGCAACCGCCGATACCGGGCCGAGGACGTGCGGCGGCTCAAAGAGCGCAAGGAGCGGAGGCGGGACCCCGAGGGCGCCGTCGAGGGGGCGTTGCACTGGGGCACGCCGGTGATGGAGTCCGCTATCACCCTGGTCGACGGCGGCAGGCTGTACTACAGGGGGCGCGACGTCGCGGACCTGGCCGCGCGGAGCACCGTCGAGGAGGTGGCGGCCCTGAT
>JADDPU010000057.1 GCA_016781725.1 Rubrobacter sp.
CGTCAAGGTGTCCCTCTCTCGCGAACCTGAGGAAGATCTTGAGCGACCGTACGCCTCTCGCGTCGGTGCGCCCGAGGTCCAGGTCGTCGGGCAGGATGTTGGTGAACACCTCGCAGCGCCTGCGGGCGCGGGTTATGAGGACGTTCAGCCGCCGCTCGCCGCCGTCCTGGTTGAGGGGGCCAAAGACCATCGTGAGGTTCCCGTTGGCGTCCCTCCCGTAGCCTATGCTTATGAACATCACGTCCCGCTCGTCGCCCTGCACGTTCTCGAGGCTCTTGACGAAGAAGGGCTCGAACACGTGGCGCGAGAAGAACTCCTCGCACGACGGGTCGCTTCTGCGCAGCAGCTCGAGCTGATCCTCGATGGCCTGGGCCTGCGAGGAACTGAACGCGACCACGCCGAGGGTGCGGCGCGGGTTCTCCCTCGCGTGCTTCATGACCGCCTCCGCCACCGCGCGGGCCTCCCCGGGGTTGGTGCGGCTCTTGCCCCGATCGTACACGGTTCTGGCGAGGTGGTGGTAGACGAGGCCGAGGTCTTCCCCTGTACGGTCGGGGCTCGGGAAGATGGTCAGGCGGTCGTCGTAGAACTCGTGGTTCGAGACCGCTATGAGGGACTCGTGGCGGCTGCGGTAGTGCCAGCGGAGCATCCTCTGGGGCATGCCCTGGGCGAGGAAGAGCCCGAGGACGCTCTCGAGATCCCCGGTGACGCTCGTTTCGTCCTCGGGCTCTCCTTCGAGCAGCGAGTCGAAGAAGCGCGTGGGGGGAAGCTGCCTGTCGTCGCCGACGACGACGGTCTGCCGTCCGCGGGCAACGGCCCCTAGGGCCTCGACGGGCCTGACCTGGCTCGCCTCGTCGAACACCACGAGGTCGAACTCCACGCTGCCCGGTTCTATGTAGTTCGCTATCGAGAGCGGGCTCATCATGAAGACGGGCTTTATCGCCTGCACGGCGTTGCCAGCCTTTCTCATGAGCTGGCGGATCGGAAGGTGGCGACGCTTCTTGTTCAGCTCTCGCCTCAGGACGGCGAGCTGGCCTCCCCCCTCGTGGTTCGGCACGCCCTTCCAGTGCGACAGGGCTACGAGCGCGCGGTTGCGCCGGAGGTTCAGCGCGTCCAGCTCCCGAAACCTCTCCACGACCTGCTCGTGTCCCGTGCGATCGAAATTCGAGAGGGCCGTGCGCTCCCTGAGAGCCCTCTCGGCCAGACCCTCGAACCAGGTGTAACGGTACGCGTCCACGAGCCCGGAGGCCGCCCCCTCCCAGCTCTCCCCTACCTCGACGGCGCTGGACAGACCCTGTTCGCGAAGTTCTTTGGCGAGCTGGTTGAACCCAACGATCTCCTGCAGCTCGTGGAAGCGTCCCGACCAGCCACCGAGAACCGCCTCCTGCTGGTCGAAAGTCCAACCCTCGAGGGACCTGACGACCTGCTCTCCCTCGAACGAGAGTTCCTCGACGGCGTCCAACAGGGCACGGGCGTGCTCTGCCAGGGTATCTTCGAGGGCTGCACGAAGGATGGGGACGTCCTTCACCTCCGTCCCGGTGTCCAGACAGTCGAGAACTCCCCGCGGAACGGCTCCTCGCTGCACGTCGTCGTGCAGTTCCCGTACCCAGGGCACTACCGCGGATATCCGTTCCCAGTCCGAGCGTAGCCCCTCCCACCTCTCGCCCAGCACCCGTTCTCCGAGCCCCATGTGTTCCTCCACGACCTGCCTAGAGCGACGGGCTTCGAGAACGGCGTCAATCAGGGTTAGCTGCTCCTCGTGGCTCTCCGGCAGCGACTCTCGGCACAGCCCCCGGAGCCTGTCGCGTTCGGCCTTGAACTGGCTTGAGAAAAGCCTGCGCAACCAGCTCTCGTGGGCTGCGAATACCTGCCTCGTCTCCAGAAGGTCCTGGTCCCAAGCCTCCGGTATCAGGACATCCGAGTGCTCGTTGACCGTCCGCGAGTGGGCGAGGCCAGCAGATACGAGTTCCTCGATCTCCCTCCGGCTGGTCAGCCACTCCTCGGCCTTCAGGTTCATGCCGGATACGTCGGGGGCGTCTTCGACGCTCCTGGCGGCGAGCAGGAGCGCCTCGCAGTCCTCTGTCGTCGCGGGCGTCGGGAGCCTCAGTGCCTCCGAGAGTTCCCGGGACGCATCGCGCAGGCGCTTCGTGGCATCGAGGGCCGAGGATATCTTCTCCTTTATCCGCCTCGCGTCCGTCGGCAGCAACACGGTGAGGGTAGTTCCGTGAAAGGCGTTCTCGCGGGGCGAGCCCATCTGCGACAGCTTGCTCTGGAGGTGCTCGACGAGCAGTTGCTTCCGCCCGAACTCCGAGACGGTCCAGCCGCTCATGGCGGCGAAGTCCAGGCGCGGCGCGTTCGCGCCAGGCTCGCCCTGCCTTACCAGCTCTCCGACCGCCCTGTAGGGCGTTACCCCTGACTCCCCGATCTCCTCGTTGACGGCCTCGCTGTATTCGTTGAGGCGATCCCTGAGGTCTTCGAGGACACCCAGATCCTCTTCCGTGCCTCGGAGGCGGGGGCTGCCGAGCGAGAGCGTCCTGCCGAGTTCCTGGAGGATCTGGGTTTTCTTCGTCTTGCGGCTGTGAAGCTCCAGGCAAGCCTCACCGACACCGACGCTGTCGAGGCGGCGTTTCACCACCTCGAGCGCCGCCATCTTCTCGGAGACGAAGAGCACGGTCTTGCCGCGCGACACGGCTTCCGCGATCAGGTTGGTGATGGTCTGGGATTTGCCCGTGCCGGGGGGACCCTGGATCACCAGGTTGCGTCCGTCGTTCGCGTCGAGCAGCGCGAGCGTCTGGGAGCTGTCGGCGTCCACCACGTGGCGCACCTCCGAAGGCGCGAGGTGCTTGTCGATATTCTCGTCATCCGCAATGGAGGGCGCGGCGGATCCGTCGGATTCCTCCGGCTCCCCGAGGAGCCTGCTGATGATGGGGTGGCGGGAGAGCCGCCCGTTCTCGGGCCAGCGCTCCTCCTCAAGGTCGCGATACATCAGAAACTTGCCAAACGAGAAAAAATCGAGCGATATCGCCCCACGGTCGACCCACCAGCGATTCTCTCGGGCTACGGCACGCTCGATCTCGTCGAAGTACTCGGCTACGTCCATCTCGTCCGCGCCTGGCATGTCGGGCAGGGAGATGTCGAACTCGAGCCTGAGCTTGCTCGCCAGGGAGAGGTTCTCTCCGAGTTCATCGCCCGTGTACTCGACGTGGAACCTCTCCTGGATGCTCGAGCGCTCCATATGGAGCGGAACCAGCACGAGGGGGGCC
>JADDPU010000196.1 GCA_016781725.1 Rubrobacter sp.
ATGAGAGCTCGGCGTACCTCTCCCAAAAGGTTACGGCTTTGCAGCACCTCGAGCTCGGCCCGCGTCATCTTCTCCGGCTCGCCTTCGAGGTACTCGATGCGGCAGGTGGTACACCTGGCGTAAGCCCCGCAGCGGTGCAAAATGTCAACCCCGGCGTCCTCCTCGATCGCCAGGACCAGTCGCTTCCCCTCCTCCACGTCGAAAGTACCCGCGCCCTCGACCTCGATCGTGGGCATGCCCCCCTCCTTCCGCAAATATCGGCGTTTCCGTATCAGAGTGCCACAGAGGCAGGCTCAACACAACGGTAGCGCCCTCCAAAAGCTCCGGCCGATGGGCTAAACTCTCCGTTCACGAAAGGGGGTTTCGCTTGGATCACAGGCCGCCTTCCATAAAGGTAGAGAAGCCTTGGGGCAAGTTCGAGCAGTACACACACAACCTGCCCTGCACGGTCAAGATCATCACCGTCGCGCCCGGCGGCACGCTCTCGCGCCAGTACCACCACCACCGCGACGAGTTGTGGGTAGTCCTGGACAAGGGCGCCCGCGTCGAGCTGGGCGAGGAGGTATTGGAGCCCGAGGCCGGGGAGAAGCTGTTCATCCCACGCCAGACGGTACACCGGCTCTCGGCTGTGGGAGAGGTTCCGGTGAGGATCCTCGAGATCTCCTTCGGCGAGTTTGACGAGGAGGACATCATCCGCCTCGAAGACGTCTATGGCCGCCTGGTGCAGTGACGGCCCCGGTGTAGAGCCCCGGTGAGCTCGGGAGGCGAAGGGCAAGCGCGGCGGCGCCGCGGACGCGCGGAGACGGCCGGGGAGCAGGCCTCCGCCAGAACCGAGAGGGACCGCGGTCGTCCTCCCCGCGCTTCCCTGCCGCTCGTGCTCCTGGGCGTGCTGCTCCTCGTCGTGCTCGTGGCGGCGGCGCTCCTCCTCTGGAGGAGCCTCGGCGAGAGCATCTCGGGTACCAGCATCGCAAAAGACTCCCTAGACTCCGGCCCGGAACCCCGCGTCCACCTCATCAACGCCGCGGGGCGGGTGCTCGTCGAGGGGGTCAGAGGGCTGGAGTCCGTCGAGTACGAGGCTACCAAGTACGCCTCGGCCGCGGACCCCGCCGCCGCCAAGAAGAGGGCCTCGGAGGTGCCGGTCGACGTCTCCCGCGAGGACTCGACGATCGTCGTCGAGACCGACGGGGGCCGGGGTACCGGGGCCGACTACGCGCTCAGGGTGCCGGCCGGCGCCGCCGTCGAGGTCGAATCCGAGGCGGGGGAGGTGGAGGTCTCGAGGCTCTCCGGCGACGTTACGGTATACGCCGGGGCCGGGGACGTGAAGGTCCGGGAGGTCAGCGGTGACGTGAACGTCGAAGCTCCCCAGGGCGACGTCGACGTGGGCGGCGTCAACACCGAGACCGGGGGGGTAGAGCTGGAGGTAGGCGCCGGGGACGTCACCCTTACGGACATGGTAGTCGGCACCCTCGAAGCCAACATCGAGGTTGGGGACGTAACCCTCTCCGGGCGTTTCTCCGGCGGCGGAAGGGTCTCGGTCGAGACTGGCGATATCCTGGCCCGCCTCCCTTCCGAGGACACCAGGGACCTGACCCTCGAGACCAGCGTCGGCGAGATCCTGCGCGAGCCGCCCGGCGGTAGCCCGGATGGGAACAGGGGAGGCGGCGGGCCTCCCGGGGGAGAGACTTAGCAGTGGCCCGCCGGGGGTACGGCGGGTCGCCCGAGGACTTCTGGGGCGCCCTGCGAGGGGTCTGGCTCGGCCCGGCCCGCTTCTTCCGGAACCTCGACCCCGAGGGCGGTCTGATCCGGCCCGCAATCTTCGTCTCGCTGGTCCTCTATCTCAACCTCTTGCTCGAGGCGGCGCTCCAGGCGCTCTGGCTCCGCGAGTTCAACTACGCCCTGATCTACGCCCCCTTCCTCGGGCTCGTCGTCGCCCTCGTGCTCGCCCCGCTGCTCGTCGCCGGGCTCGCGATCCTCGTCCTCGTCGTCCTCGAAGGCGCGCCGTCGCGCCGGGGCTTCGGGCCCGTCTTCCGGGCCCTGGGCTACGCGAGCGGGATAGGGCTGGCGCTCTGGATCCCCTTCGGCCCCATCCTCGCCCTCCCCTACGGCGCCCTCGTCGCCACCATCGCCGTGAAAGAAGCCATGAACGTCCCCTGGACGCGCGCGGCCACAGCGACCCTGATCCCTTTAGGCGCGGTACTCCTGATCCTGCTACTCCTGACGGGCCCGGGCGAAGCCGCGAGCTTCCTCGTCAACCCGCCGCAGAGCTAGCGGAGCCGCCCTAAAGGTAGAACCTACGCAGTTGAACGAGACCGTCTTCTGGCGCGGGTGTCTACCGACTCGGAGTGATGTCTCGAGCAGCGGTCATTCTGGGCCCCCATAGCCGCACATGCCCATACGTGGAGAGTTCACTACAGGAAGCAGCATCTCCGATTCTTCGCAGTCGTGGTCCTCGGCGTGTAGCTCGCAATAAAAGGGGTTCCCCCGCTCGTACATGCAGAAGGTGCAAATCCAGTCGGCGTCTTCGCCGCAAACCTCACACTCCCAGACTGGTGCCTCGTTAAGGCTCAAAAGGCGTAGAGGCTCGCGGCCAAGTCGTCCCTCACGCTCGTCTACCACCCGCAGCTTCAGCTCAGTGGAGGTGCCGAAGTCGTAGACGTGCCGGAAGTGGCTGCCCTTGCTCAATACCTCACCGAGCTCTGCCTTCATGCTATGCTCGTTGGGGTCATCGAACGGCCCGCCCGGCTCCATAATCCCACGCGAGACCATGTAAGCGTCGCCTTCGATGTAGAAAGCACTGAGGTGGCCGCAGCATTCCAGCCATTTTTGCCTCAAGAAGTCGTCTAGATCTTCGAGGGTGGCGCTGGCCTTTATCTCTACATCCATCCAGAAGATGGGAGAGAAGGCGTCCTCAATGCGCAGACGAAAGAGCCGTGCGGCCTTTCCCCCGGAAGGTTCATGCTCGGTCAGACAGCTCCCCAGGTGGCGCGTCATCGCCGCTTTGGTAGTGCGCTTACCGCATAGGGCGCAGATACCGTAGGAGGTAAACCGGCTCATGCTGGTCATTCTAGCCTCTTTCTCTGGAAAGCGAAATGTAAGATCGGTATTCGCTTTGAGCCAAGCCGAATCCGAGCGGGACGAGCCGGACGAAGTGGGCGGTAGGGCGGTGAGAGAGTATCTGCGACAGCCGCTCTACCTACTGACCCCAACCGCGTAACTCCTAAAACGAATACGCACCCCCCAACGGGTTAGTTCGGAACTTTTTCGGTGAGGTTCGGAGAG
>JADDPU010000483.1 GCA_016781725.1 Rubrobacter sp.
TCTCTCGCTTGTCGAGGTCCACGTAGCGCCACTTGAGCCCCAAGATCTCCCCGATACGCAGCGTCAAGTGGGAGGCCGAGGGGAGGCCCATGACCCAGGAGGTTCCCTCCTTCCCGCGCACCGACTACCCGGTCCCGGCCCGCGACGACTCCAGGATCCGGGCGTTCAAGGAAGACGTGATGAAGCACCTCGAGGCCCACAGCCCACTCGTGGACGTCAGGAGCCCCGGCGAGTACTCGGGCGAGCTTTTGCACATGCCGGATTACCCGCAGGAGGGGGCTTTGCGGGGCGGGCACATCCCGGGCGCGGCGAACGTGCCGTGGGCGAGGGCCGTCCGCGAGGACGGGACCTTCAAGAGCGCCGACGAGCTGCGTGAGATCTACGAGGGAGAGGCGGGACTCAAAGAGGGCGACGATGTGATCGCGTACTGCCGTATCGGGGAGCGCTCTTCCCACACCTGGTTCGTGCTCACCTACCTCCTCGGCTACGACAAGGTGCGCAATTATGACGGGTCCTGGACCGAGTGGGGGAACCTGGTGCGCGCCCCCATCGAGCGCTAGGGGCCTCTTTGGACCGGCAAGGCCGGATAGCGCTGCTCGTGGACCATGCCAGGAACCCGCGGCATGGAGGGGTCCTGGAAGACGCGGACGTGGCGATGCCCGGCGGCGGCCCGGAGTGCGGCGGCTCGCTCGTCGTCTACCTCAAGGGCGACGGCGACGGCCGGATCGCCGACCTCTCCTTTACCGGCTCCGGGGACACCATCAGCATGGGGGCCGCGTCCATCATCATACAGAAGGTGCACGACGAGAACCTCACTATGGACGAGGTCCTCGACCTCGACTACGGGGCCTTCGTCGAGGAGCTGGGTCGTGACGTGGTCGGAAGCCGCACCCGCAACACCACCCTGGGCTTGAGTACCCTCAAGGCCGCCATAAGGAAATACCGGCAGAGGTCAGGTCTGCACGGCGCGGACCATGCTCCCTGAGCGGCCACCGACGGCGGCGAATAACCCGAGCCGTCCCGGGGGCCCGCGATGAGCTATCCACCGAACGTCGGTGCGATAGCCAAGCTTGCTGTCTCGCGGGAAGGTTTCGTCCTCGCCGAGTCCATCCTTGGCACGGCCGATCCTCGCCGTATTTTTCGAGGATCTCGCATCTTTTTGCGCCGTGCGGCTGGGATCGGGTGTTGAAGAGACGTTCTTCTGCGAGCCTCAGGGTCGATAAAGAGGCCGTCATCGTGGGAACCGCTGCAGTCACCTTCTCGACTACGTGGTACCTCGAGGTGCCCAGGGCTCCGCCGCCGGAAGAGATGCGCTCTTTCGTGGAGGAGTACGAAGCTGCCCGAGACTAGCCGTTTTCAGCGCAGGAGCGCCAAGCCACTTTCGCGGCGGCGATCGACACGGAGGGCAATGATCTTCGTGGAAGTTTTCGAGGAGTGCTTGCACGTCATTACCAGGAGCGCTTTCGGCTCGGGGCCGAAAACCGCTAGTCTCTGCTACCGATAGCCGGAGCCTCGAGGCTCTGGTAGAGTATTGCTCTTAAAGGAGCATAAAGAAACGGCAGGATAATCCTCTAGACCGGAACCGCTGCTCTGGGAGATCTCATCACCAGAGCGCAACGCCGCGCGGCTAACGATGAGGGAGGTTAGTGAATGTTACTGGTGCAGGATTGGATGACCCGGAATCTTGTGACGCTTTCGCCCGAGGCAAGCGTGGCTGAGGCCCTGACCCTCTGCCGGGGGCGGCGGATAAGGCACATACCGATCCTGGAGGAGAGGCGGCTGGTGGGGATAGTCTCCGACCGTGACCTTAGAGATGCGAGCCCCGCTTTAGGTGATCCGGAGCGAACAAGCGCTCTGCAGAAGATACAGGTGGGGGATGTGATGACCCGGGAGGTGATCACGGCGGACCCGCAGGACCCTATAGAGAATGCTGCGCAGGTGATGTACGAGCACAAGATCAACGCCCTGCCCGTGGTGGATGAGGGGTCATCGGTGGCTGAGGAGGAGCTATTGGGGATCGTCACATCCTCGGATGTAATGCGGGCCCTGGTAATGCTCGCCGGGTTGCCCGAAGCCGGCTGCCGGATCGAAGTCCAGGTGCCGAACAGGACGGGGATCCTGGCCGAGATAGTGGGTGAGATCCATGACCTTGAGGTGGACATAGTCAGCGTCCTCTCCGATCCGGATCGGAGATCCGGCAAGCGCACCATGGTGTTCCAGCTGGCGACCATAGACCCTTCGAGCGTCATGCAGAGCCTTAAGAGGGCCGGTTACGAGGTCTCCTGGGCATCGGCGTGAGTGAAAAGATTGGCCTCGTTCGCCTCTGAGCTTATCTTGGGGTGAATCGAACCCTGCAATCTACCAGGTAACACTGGGGCGCAAGGGCGACCCCTTCCGGCCGCAAGGCGCGGGGTAAGGGTGCATTCTCTGGCCTCTTCGATGAGCGCGGCAGCTGACCCTATCCGGCAGACTCATGGAACGTTTGGTCGGCGGGGAGGGCAAAGATCGATGTCCGGCAGTTCGGGTAAACTGCCAGAGCCATGAGCGAGCGCGACAAAAGTCCTCTCTGGGGCGGTAGGTTCTCCGTGTCGCCGGCTGGCGCCTTCGAGCGCCTCAACGCCTCCATACCCTTCGACATCCGGCTCACCCCTTACGACATCCGGGGCTCCATCGCCCACGCCCGGATGCTCGGCCGGCAGGGAATGATCTCCGGCGAGGAGTCCGAACAGCTGGTGCAGGGCCTTGAGGCGGTGCTCGCGGAGGTCGAGGCGAGGGAGTTCTCGTGGACCCTCGGGGACGAGGATGTCCACACCGCCGTTGAACGGAGGTTGAGGGAGATCGTCGGTGATGTGGCTCTAAAGCTGCACACGGGCCGCAGCCGCAACGACCAGGTAGCTCTCGATCTGAGGCTCTTCGCCCGGGACGCCGCCGAGCAGCTGAGAGAAGGCGTCCTCGAGACCATGCGGGCGCTCGTCGAGGTAGCCGGGGCCAACCGGGAGCTCATCCTCCCGGGCTACACCCACCTGCAGCGCGCGCAGCCGGTACTGCTCGCCCACCATCTGCTGGCCCACTTCGAAGCTCTCAGACGGGACCTGAAACGCCTCGAAGCGGCCCGGGAGGCGGCCAGCGTCTCTCCTCTCGGTGCTGCTGCGCTGGGAGGCACGCCGCATCCCGTGGACCCCGCGTTCACGGCGTCGGAGTTCGGCATGGAGCCGTTCGCGAACTCGCTGGATGCCGTCTCAGACAGAGATTTTGCCCTCGATCTCCTC
>JADDPU010000529.1 GCA_016781725.1 Rubrobacter sp.
GAGGACCGCGGCGGCCCCGGCGAGGAGGATAAGGGCGACGTCCGAGTACGAGCCGATCCAGCCCGAGATGCGGGCCCAGTTGGCCCCGAGCGCGACCCCGGCCCCGATGAGCAGGACGTTCCAGACGCCCGACCCTACGGCCGTCAGCACTGTGAACCGGAGCAGGGGCATCTGCATGGTTCCGGCGGGGATCGAGACTATGCTCCTGGCGAGCGGCACGACGCGGGCGAAGAGCACTACCCAGTCGCCGTAGCGCCGGAACCACCCTTCGGCCCGCTCGAGTTCTTTCGCGCTCACGCGCAACCAGGACCCGTAGCGCAACACGAGCCCGCGCCCCCCGTATCGCCCCAGCGCGTAGAGGATGAGCGCGCCGACGACGCTCCCTGTCGTAGAGGCGAGCAGCGCCTGCCAGAAACCGAGATCCCCCCGGCCCACTACGAAGCCGGCGAGCGGCAAGACGACCTCGGAGGGGATCGGCGGGAAGAGGTTCTCGGCGACGAGCAGCAGCGCCAGACCGAGGTAGCCGAGCGTGGTTATTACCTGGAAGATCCAATCGTCCACTGCGAGGGAACGCCTTTCTAACGGCGTCCCAAGCGAGACCCCGCGGTAGTCTTCACCACCTTACATACCCCGCGCCGCCGAAAAGGTTTCGCCGCGACGTTACGCAGCGGCGGTTCGGCAGTCGCCCGTTAGACCCGCTCCGAGGCGCATGCTTACGGCTGGAGGCGCTCGATCTCCCACCCGCCGGCTCCCCTTCGGCGGTAGACGATCCGGTCGTGCAGCCGGTTCTGGCGCCCCTGCCAGAACTCGACCGCCTCCGGCTCGACCCTGTAGCCGCCCCAGAAAGGCGGGCGGGGTACCTCCCGCCCCTCGTACTCTCTCTCGAGCGCGCGCAGCCGCGATTCCAACACCTCGCGGCCTTCGACCGGCCGGCTCTGCTCGGAGGCCCAAGCGCCGAGGCGGCTGCCGCGCGGGCGGCTCGCGTAGTAGGCGTCGGACTCTCTCTCGGGAACGCGGCTCGCGCGGCCCTCGATCCTGACCTGGCGCTCGAGCTCGCCCCAGTAGAAGACGAGGGCCGCGCGAGGGTTGCGGCCTAGCTCCTCGCCCTTGCGTCCCTCGTAGTTGGTGTAGAAGACGAAGCCCCGCTCGTCGAAGCCCTTGAGGAGCACGACGCGGGCCGAGGGTCTCCCCCCAGGGGTGGCGGTGGCGAGGGTCATGGCGTTGGGCTCGTGGAGACCGGCGGCGAGGGCATCCTCGAACCACCCGCGGAACTGGGCCAAGGGGTCCGGGCGGAGGTTCGTCTCGTCGAGGCCGGCGCGGGTGTACTCGTTGCGGAGGTCGGCGACCTTACGGTCCAAGGGTCCGCTACCAGCCCCAGGTCCCGGGGGCGCCCTTAAAGGGGCCTACTATCTCGGGGGTGATCCAACCACCATAGAAGTCCCCCTCCTGCGCCTCTACCTTCTCCCCGTCCACCCAACAGGCGTCTATCTTCGACGGGTAGAACGCGACGTAGTCCCGAAGGCTAATGAACGACGGCGTGGGGTTCGGGTAGAACCACGCGGCCCGAGGCTCTTCGCGCTCCTCGGTTACCACGTCGTAGTAGCGGGCCCTGCCCTTCCACTCGCAGTACGAGGTCCCCTCCGAGGGCCTCATGTGCTCCATCCTTATGTCCCCTGGCGGGATGTAGTAGACCGGCGGATGGCTCGTCTCCAGCACCCGCTTAGCCCGCGTCGTATACGCCAGCGTCACGCCGCCGAAGACTACCTTGATCTTTTTGTCCACATCCTCGAGCCTCGGCGGGCGCGGGTAGTCCCAGACCGACTCCTGCCCCGGACCGGGTTCTACGCGCTGGCGACCCATCTAAAAGAACCTCCTCTACGCGGTATCTAGCTCTTCGACCCAGAAGAGCAGAGGTTCGGCGAGATCGCTCTCGCGCAGGGCGTCGTACAGCTTGCGGTCGGCGGTCACGAGCGGGTAGCCCGCCAGCTCGGCCAGAGCGACGTAGACGCCGTCGTAGAAGCTCCGGTCGAAACGCCGCGCCACGGACCACGCGGTCTCCATCAGCGGCTCTGAGGTCTGGATCTTCAAGGGTAGACGTCGGAAGTGACGCAGGATTTCGCCGGCCTCCTCCGCGGAGATGTCGCCCCGGCGCCACCGCTTCCACAGCACGTTGCCAACCTCGGCCCTGAGGAGATCCGGAGACGACAGCTCGAAGCCCTCGTTCAAGAGCCTCCGGGCATACTCAGCATGCTCCTCCGGCAGAAACCACTTGACGACAACGCTCGCGTCCACGACGAACCGGGTCAAGCGTCCCGGTCCTCCCGGATCAACTCGGCGCTGTCGCTAAACCTTCGCCCCGAGAAACGCTCCTGCCACCTTCCGGTGACCTCCCTGGCCTCAGCCAGCGTGTAGGTCTCGGCCGCCCCCTCGAGGATCGCCCTGACCTCCTTCTGCAGCGACCGACCGTTGGACCGGGCGCGCTCCTTCAACCTCTCTACGACCTCCGGATCGAGGTCCCGGACCAGCATCTGCGTCACACCAACCTCCTCCCATCATTCTAATGGTATCAAAATGATACCACAGCAAACGTGGTGGTGATTCGGCAGCTCGTACAGTGATGCGCCCCTGCATATGTCTTCTGGCATTAGAGAGACACGGCTCAAGGACGCTCTCTCCGTCTGGACCCTCGCACGCCATTCGTCGTAGTGATTCTACCTTGCAAAGCGGAACGCTAAGTGCCTTTGTCGCGGAGCCCATCAAGGAGGTCTTGCAGCGCGCCTAGGATACGCCCGCGGCTCATGCCCAGCTCCCTGCGCTGGTAGAGGTAGAGGTCGATGTTGAGCGCCGCCAGGAGGGTATCCGCGGCGCACTCCAGGTCGAGGTTTGGCCTGATCTCCGCTTCCTCCTCCGCCCGCCGCAACAACGCGACGACCGTGGCCCGCAGCCAACCGTAGAACGGGTTGCGGTACATCTCCACGCGCCGCCCGCCGTCCGCAGCGTCCCGGATGGCCCCGAGCAGATCCGCATTGCGCTCGTTGAAGCGCGCCAGACGGTCGAGGAACCACGCGAGACGCGCCAGCGCCGGCCTGTCCTCCGTCTCGGCCCGCTCCCACGTCTCCTCGTAGAAGTCCTCGACGTGCTCGGCGAGCAGCGCCGAGCACAACGCCCCCTTGTGCTCGAAGCGCCGGTACAACGTCCCCTGCCCGACACCGGCCGCGCGACCGATCTCGTACATGCTCACCCCGTCTACCCCCCGGCTCTTGAACAGCCCCCGCGCCGCAT
>JADDPU010000427.1:0-7337 GCA_016781725.1 Rubrobacter sp.
CCGGCGTCGGCGCGCCGCCGTGGACGTGGCCGCTCGACGAGCAGGCGATCGACCTGCTGCACAAGGCGATTTACGCCTTCGCCACCGGCGCCGCCGCCGACCGGCTCGTACCGGGCCGCTAGCCCGGCGCCTACCGGCTACTCCCGGTACGGGCGGGGTAGGACGAGAGGGCGCGAGCAAACTCCCTCGAACTCCTCACGGGCGCGGTTCGAGGTATCCTACCCCCGCACCGACGGGCCGGTCCGGGGTCTCGTACCCGCCCCGCCGGTCTGGTCGATGGGGCGGCATCGAAGCCCTACCCGGGGGTGGCCCACCGGCGTCGGCGCCTGCGGAGTACCCGGCCCGTTGCATCGTGTGGTACGTTTCCCTGTAGAGGTCCCTTTTTAGAGGTTCGGCGGACGCCGCGTCCCGGCGCGGCGGGAGGTGGAGGAGATGGCCAACAGGCTTGCGAACGAGACTAGCCCTTACCTGCTCCAGCACAAAGACAACCCCGTGGACTGGTACCCGTGGGGCGAGGAGGCCCTGGCGCGGGCCCGCGAAGAGGACAAGCCCATCCTGCTCTCGGTCGGCTACAGCGCTTGCCACTGGTGCCACGTCATGGAGCGCGAGTCCTTCGAGGACGAGGAGACCGCGCGGATGATGAACGAGCACTTCGTCAATATCAAGGTGGACCGCGAGGAGCGCCCGGATATAGACTCGATCTATATGTCAGCCGTCCAGGCCCTCACCCGCCACGGCGGCTGGCCTATGACGGTCTTTCTGACCCCGGACGGCGCCCCGTTCTACGGCGGCACCTACTTCCCGCCGGTCCCCTCGCGCGGCATGCCGTCCTTCCAGCAGCTCCTCCTCAGCCTCGCCGACGCCTACGAGAACCGCCGCGACGAGGTCGCGAGGAGCGCCGAGTCCGTCCGCGACTATCTCAGGGCCTCGACCGGCACGACGCTTCCTAAGTCCGAGACCCCAGGCGAGCAACTGCTCGACAGCGCCGCCGCCTCTCTCCTCTCCCAGCTCGACCGGCGCTTCGGGGGCTTCGGCGGCGCCCCCAAGTTCCCCCAGGCTATGAACCTCGAGGTCCTGCTCAGGCACCACCACCGCAAGGACGATAGGGCGGCCCTCGACGCCGTCGAGCTCTCCCTGCGCCAGATGGCCAACGGCGGCATCTACGACCAGCTCGGCGGCGGCTTCGCCCGCTACTCCGTGGACGAGTACTGGCTCGTGCCGCACTTCGAGAAGATGCTCTACGACAACGCCCTGCTCTCGCGCCTCTACCTCGAGACCTACCAGGCCACCGGGGACGCCTTCTACCGCCGCATCGCGGAGGAGACCCTTGACTACGTCCTGCGCGACATGACGAGCGAGGAGGGCGGCTTCTACTCCGCCGAGGACGCGGACTCCGAGGGCGAGGAGGGCAAGTTCTACGTCTGGACGCCCGTCGAGATAGAGGCGGTCCTGGACTCCGAGGACGCAAAGCTTGCGGCGCGCTACTGGGACGTTACGGAGCGGGGCAACTTCGAGGGCAAGAACATCCTGCACGTCCCGCGCCCGCCCGAGGCCGTCGCCGCGGAGTTTGACCTCGCGCCTGAGGAGCTGTGGGCGCGCATCGCGGAGATCAGGGAGAAGCTCTTCGAGGCGCGCGAGGGGCGGGTCCGGCCGGGGCGCGACGAGAAGGTCCTGGCCGCGTGGAACGGTCTCATGCTCCGCTCCTTCGCCCTCGCCGCCCGCGTCACGGGCCGGGAGGACTACCGCGCGGCCGCCGTAAGGAACGCTACCTTCCTCCTAGCGAAGCTCAAGGAAGACGGCCGCCTCTACCGCTCGTACAAGGACGGTCGGGCGAGGTTCAACGGCTACCTCGAGGACTACGCGATGGTCGCCGACGGGCTCGTGGCGCTCTACGAGGCTACCTTCGAGCCGCGCTGGCTCGTCGAGGCCGACGCGCTGTGCGACGCGGTCTCGGAGCTCTTCTGGGACGAAGAGAGCCGCGCCTTCTACGACACCCCGGCGGACCACGAGGAGCTCGTCACCCGCCCGCGCGACGTCTACGACAACGCCTCACCCTCGGGGACCTCCGTCGCCACCGAGGTCCTGCTCAAGCTCGCCCTGCTCCTCGACCGCAACGACTACCGCCAGCGCGCCGAGGATGTCCTCGAAGAGCTCTCCGGCGCTATGGAGAAGATCCCCGGCGGCTTCGGGCGGCTGCTGTGCGCGCTCGACTTCTCCACCTCCGAGCCCCGCGAGGTCGCCATCATCGGAGAGCCGGACGCGCCGGATACGAAAAGCCTCATAGACGCGGTCTACGGGCGCTATTTGCCCAACAAGGTGGTCGCTGGCCGCGCCCCGGACGACGAGGAGGCGGCAGGCCTGATCCCGCTCCTCGCCGAGCGCCCGACCCGGAACGGCCGCGCCACCGCCTACGTCTGCGTGCAATACGCCTGCCAGACCCCGACGACGGATCCGGAGGAGCTCTCGCGCCAACTCCTGCCGGGCTGATACCAGCCGGGAGCCGCGGACGGCCTCTGCGCCTTTCTGTCCATTTTGGCGCTCGCGCCGCACCGGGGGTTAAGCTTGCGCCGAGCTGGGTATGAGGGGAGCTACGCTACCGCGGGGGTCTAGCAGAAGGCCGTGTAACCGGCTCGCGGAGAGCGTTGGTGGAGGCACGACGACTAGACGGGAGGATCGCGATGGGCAAACTATCTACCGCTGGCTGGGTGGCCCACAACCTGGGTCTGAGCGCATGCTTGGGAGGGCTGCTCTTCGGCAAGCTCGCCCTCAACCCGAACCTGGAGGTCTTGAGCGACAGGTCCGACCGCGGCAAGCTCCTGAACACCACCTGGAACCGCTACAACGCCGTCAACGCCGCCTCGCTCGGTACCGCGGCGGCTACCTGGTTCGTGGGGCGGGCCGGGATCTCGGGCGACGTCATCGACGATGAGGCCCGCGGTTACGTGCTGGCCAAAGACGTTCTCTTTATCGCCTCGGCCCTGAGCGGCCTCGCGAGCATCATCGCGGGCCGCAGGCTCACGTCGCAGGCCCCTGAGGGCGCCGTGCCCATAGAGTCGGGGACGGAGCCCGCGGCGGAGACGCCGGAGGAGGCGGCCGGGCTGCTGCGTACCGTCAACCAGCTCAGTAACCTCAACATAGGGCTCATCGCCGCCATCATCGCCGTCACGACGATCCTCTCCCAGAAGGCCGGCCAGTCTACCAGGTGGAGCCTGGCCTCCAGGTTCCTGCCCTAGCCTCCAGGCTACTGTAGCCTCGCCTGGCCGCTGGCCATCTTCGACTAGTCGAAGATGGCCAGCGGCAGGTAGGAGGAGACTATCCAGTTCGGGGCGTCGACGATCTCGGAGATCCTGAGGTCGACCACCAGGCTCGCCAGCACGTAGGCCTCGACGGGCTCGAGCCCGTAGGTCGTGCTGATGTGCTCGACCATCGCCCTCAAGGAGTCTTTAGCCGCCTGCATAAGGTCCGGGTTGACGCCCATCGTGGCGTACCACCCGAGGTCCTCGACCATCGGCGTGAGGGGGCCCGGGGTCTGGAACTGGGGGGCCGGGATGCTCCTGTTCTTGATGAGGTCGAAGCGCAGCGTGGCGTACATGGGGCACTCGATGCCGGTGACGCAGACCTCGCCGTCGCCCTGGGCGGCGTGGGCGTCGCCGCAGGAGAAGAGCGCGCCCTCGTGCTGCACCGGCAGGTACAGAATCGAGCCTTTCGTTATGTGGCGGGTGTCCATGTTGCCGCCGAACGGACCAGGGGGCATGATGAGGGGCTTCTCTGGGCCCGTGGGGCTCACGCCCATGGTCCCGAAGAAGGGCTCTATGGGGATGGCGATGCCGTCCGTAAAGCGGGTGTAGTCCCCGTTGGTGAGGTCGAAGATCTTGAGGTAAGCGTCGGGGAAGTCCTCGGGCAGGAGCCCGAAGCCGGGGATGACTGCAGTCCAGCCCCAGCCCTGGGTGTGGATGTCAAGGACCTCGACGGCCAGAACGTCGCCAGGCTCGGCGCCAGCCATAGCGACGGGCCCGGCCAAAGGGTAGAGGCGCTCCCAGTCCAGGCCGGCGAGGGCCTCTGAGGTGGAGGTAGGCGTGATCTGGCCGTCCGAGACCTCCCTGGTGTGGTAGACGACAGTGTCGCCGGGCTCGACCGTGAGCGCGGGCGCAAGCTCGTTGTCCCAGACGTAGTGGACCTGATCCTCGGGGAAGTAGTGGGTCTTGGTCATACAGCGAACCTCCTCATCGTCCGTCTCCCGGACGATACTCTCTCAACTCGCGACGACTATTTCCACCCCCGCAACGGCGAAGGGCCCCTCACAGTCGCCCGAGGGCCTGCTCGATATCGGCGGCGACGTCCTCGGGGTGCTCGATGCCGACCGAGAGCCGGACCAGGTTCTCCCCGACCCCGAGCCGCGCGCGGCGGGCGGGGGAGAGCTCGCGGTGCGAGGAGGTGGCCGGGTGGATGGCCAGCGTGTAGACGTCGCCCAAGGACGGGGCCTTGACGCAAAGCTCGAGCGCGTTGAGGAACTCGAAGGCAGCCTCCCTGCCCTCCTCCTTAAGTTCGAAGGAGACGAGGCCGCCGGTGTCGGAGAGCACCCGCAGGGCTGTCTCGTGGTCGGGGTGGTCCTCGAGGGAAGGGTGGTTGACCCTCGCGATCTTGGGGTTGGAGACCAGGCGGTTCGCTATCCGGCGCGCGTTCTCGCACTGGCGTTCGATCCGCAGCGGGAGCGTCTTGAGGCCCCTGTGGGCGAGCCAGGCCTCGAAGGGTCCGAGCACGCCCCCGACCAGCTTGCGCAGCTGCTCGACGGCGGCGTCGTAGGGCGGGCCGCAGGCGACGACCCCGGCTATCAGGTCGCCGTGGCCGGAGAGGTACTTGGTAGCGCTGTGGACGACGATGTCCGCCCCGAGATCCAAGGGCCGCTGCAGGCAGGGGGTGCCGAAGGTGTTGTCCACGATCAGGGCGGCCCCGGCGTCCCTGGTTATCTCGGAGAGGCGGGGCACGTCGGCGACGCGCAAGAGCGGGTTGGAGATGGACTCGACGACCACGGCGCGGGGTTCTAGTTGTGCTACCTTCTTCTCCACCGCCCCGAGGTCGTAGGCGTCGACGAAGCGGGTCTCGACGCCGTTCGCGCCGAAGACTTGCACGAGCAGCGTCGCCGTCGAGCCGTAGAGCTGCTCCGCCGCCAGGACCGTCGCCCCGTTAGTCAGCTCCGCCGCAGCGAGCGCCGCGTGGGTGGCGGCCATCCCCGAGGCGAAGGCGAAGGCTCTTACTCCCGTCCGGGTTCCGGCGTCGCCATCGGGCGTTTCCAGGGAGGCCAGCGCCTCCTCGAAGGCGCCCACGGTCGGGTTGCCGTAACGGGCGTAGCTGTAGCCCTCCTCCTCGCCGCCGAGCACGCGGTCGGTAGTCTCGATGTTGGGGTGGGAGAAGGTGGTCGAGGCGTAGATGGGGGTCGAGATCGGGCAGAAGCTCCCGTTCTGCCCGTCTCCTCTCTTCGCCCGGCGCTCGCCGGAGTGGACGGCGCGGGTCTCTAAACGTCTCGGCTGATCCATGTTCGCATATCCTAACCTATCCTGGCCCGCCGTCGAAAGGAGGAGCCGCGACGTATCATCGGACCGTCGGGAACTCACGCGGAGCGGACGCCTGGGGGCATGCAAGCTTCAACGCGGAAGTGTATGATGAATCCGTTTTATGTCGAGGGCGGGTGATCCTGGGTTTACGTTCGCTTCCCGTCTCTTGCAAAGAAGGGTGTTATGGGGATGAGGAAGAGCGTATCACTGCTAGCTTTGATGGCCTTAGCGGTGCTGTTGGCTTGCATGACGGCCGCGCTCGCGGCCGGGCCGGGCGTCGGGCAGCCGGCGAGCGTAACCCTCGTAGGCGCAGGCGACATAGCCAGCTGCTCCCAGAACAACGACAGCGCCACGGCGAGGCTGCTAAGCCGCATACCGGGGACCGTCTACACTTTAGGGGACAACGTCTACCCTTACGGCGTCACCGAGAAGTTCCGCGATTGCTACGACCCCACCTGGGGCAAGTACAAGAGGCGCACCAAGCCCACGGCGGGCAACCACGAGTACTTCAACGAGAACTTCGACACCACGGTGGCCGGGCCCTACTTCGACTACTTCGGGGCGCGAGCCGGAGCTCGGGGCAAGGGCTACTACAGCTACGACCGCGGAAGCTGGCACATAGTGGCCCTAAACAGCAACTGCAACAAGGTGGGAGGGTGCGGCAGGCGTTCTGCGCAGGGACGCTGGCTTCGGAGGGATCTTGCCAACAACCCCACAGATTGCACCCTTGCCTACTTCCATCACCCCCTCTATGCCTCCGGTACCGGCAGCGATACCCCCGAGGTGAAGCCCTTCTGGAAGATCCTCTACAACCAGGGCGCAGAGGTGATACTTTCGGGACACGCCCACCGCTACGAGCGTTTCCGCCCGATAACCCCGGGCGGCGCGCGATCGCCGAAGGGCATCCGTCAGTTCATCGTAGGGACCGGAGGCGAGCCGGGCGGAGAACAGTTCGGTCCGAACGACCCCAACATGCAGGTCATGAAACGCAACACCCCAGGTGTCCTGAAGCTCACCCTCCGGGTCGACTCTTACGCGTGGAAGTTCGTACCAGTAGCGGGTGAGACGTTCACCGACTCGGGTACGGACCCGTGCCGCTAGAGGTGATCCTCCGGGGATCGTCTACCTAGGCTCGTAGCAGGTGGACCCTCCACAAGTCGCGGGCATACTCCACCGCGAACCCTGTCCCCCGGCCTCCGGACGTTCGGCACGACCCGCCCCCGATAGACTGACCGGAGGCCGCACACCTGGGGGCCGCGCGTCGCGGTGCCCTATACTGATCCACTCGAGGGCCGGCGGGAGGAGCATCGTGGAAGATAGGATAAATTACTTCGAGCGGATGCTGGCGCAGAACCCGGACAATCCGACGGGCCTTCTGGCGCTGGCGAACGAGTATGGCAAGGCCGGGCGCGATGAGGACGAGGCGGCGGTCCTCGAGCGGTACGTGGCTACCCACGAGGACGAGGGAAACGCCTTTGCCCGCCTCGGCGAGGTGCTCGTGCGCCTGGGGCGCAAGGGCGAGGCCAGAGAGGCCTACGAGAGGGGCATCGGCCAGGCCGAGAAGTTCGGCCACACCGGGATGGCCGACGACCTCAGGCTCGCTATCATCCAACTGAACGAGTAGGTCTACGGAGGACGCTTCGCGGGTAAGTACGGCCACGGTGATGTGGGGTATCATAGGGAAGTAAGAGATGTTTACTGGATGTGTAATGGCCTTGCAAAGAGCGTGGCGTGAGGGGGCGCGGGAGGACCTGCGCGCCTCCTCGCACCACGCTCTTTCTCTTT
>JADDPU010000427.1:7456-11650 GCA_016781725.1 Rubrobacter sp.
TCGAGCGTCGTAACGTGAGGGTGTGATCCGGTTGCAGAGAGAGACCGAAAGCCAGTTTTTCGGGCCGAACCTCGGCTACGTGTTGGAGCTCTACGAGAGTTACAGGGAGGACCCCGGGTCCGTGGACGAGCGGACGCGGGAGTTCTTCGAGTCCTGGAGCCCGCCGCGGGTCGGCTTCAACGGCCAGGCGGCCCCCGAGGCCGCCGCGAGCGTGGACGTGGAGAAGGTAGTCGGGGCTAGCAAGTACGTGCGCCACGTGAGGGACTTCGGGCACATGGCGGCGCAGCTGGACCCGCTTGGGAGCGAGCCGCCTGGCGACCCAACGCTCGATCCCGGCTTCTACCGCATAAGCGAGGAGGACCTGGAGACGCTGCCGGCGGAGATCGTGCCAGGCGGCCCCATAGGGGAGCGGTCCTCGACGGCCAGGGAGGCAGTCGAGGAGTTGCGGCGCGTCTACTGCAAGACTACCGGCTACGACTTCGGGCACGTCCACAACCCGAAGGAGCGCTTCTGGCTGCGGGAGGCAGTCGAGTCCGAGCGCTTCGGCGGGAAGATGGAGGACGAGGACGCCTTGAGGCTCCTCAAGCAGCTCACCAGGATCGATACCTTCGAGAAGTTCTTGCACAAGACCTTCCTCGGCCAGAAGCGCTTCTCGGTCGAGGGCAACGACATGGTAGTGCCGATGCTCAACACGCTCATCCGCTACGCGGCTGATTCCGAGATCCCCGAGGTCGTCATGGGCATGGCCCACCGCGGAAGGCTCAACGTGCTCGCGCACGTTCTGAACAAGCCCTACGGCAAGATCTTCGGCGAGTTCCAGCAGCCGGATCGGGGCGAGTCCTCCTCTGTCTCCGAGAGCCCCGGCGGCGGCTGGGTAGGGGACGTGAAGTACCACCTTGGCATCAGGGACTTCCACCTCGACGAGCAGGAGGCCGACCAGAAGGTCCTGATCAACCTAGCCCCCAACCCGAGCCACCTCGAGCACGTCAACCCGGTAGTCGAGGGCATGGCCCGCGCGGCGCAAGAAGACCGCACCGCGGCCGGCCCACCGCGCCAGGAGAAGCATGCCTCGCTCCCGGTCCTGCTCCACGGGGACGCCGCGTTCCCGGGCGAGGGCGTCTCCGCCGAGACCCTCAACCTCAGCCGCCTGCCGGGCTACCAGACCGGTGGCACCATCCACATCATCACCAACAACCAGCTAGGCTTCACTACCGAGCGCCAGGACGCGCGCTCGACCACCTACGCCAGCGACCTGGCCAAGGGCTTCGAGATACCGGTAGTCCACGTAAACGCCGACGACCCCGAGGCCTGCATCGCGGCGACGAGGATGGCCTACGCCTACCGCGAAGAGTTCGGCAAGGACTTCCTTATAGACCTCATAGGCTACCGCCGCTTCGGCCACAACGAGGGGGACGAGCCGGCCTACACCCAGCCTTTGATGTACAGGAAGATCTCAGAGCATCCGACTGTGCGCGAGCTCTGGGCCGAGGAGCTCGAGCGACGCGGCGTCGTCGAGGAGGGCGAGGCCGACCGGCTCGTCAAGGAGACGCTTGACAGGATGTCCGAGGTCCACAAGGACCCCTCCGATGACCTGGAAGAGGAAGACGTCGTAACGGACCAGCCCCGCACCCCGCTGGTCGAGGTCCCCGAGACCGCCGTCTCCGCGGAGCGGCTCGCGGCCCTCAACGAGGCGCTCCTCGAACGCCCCGAGGGCTTTACGCCCAACTCGAAGCTCGACCGTCTGATGCAGAAGAGCCGGGGCGAGATGAACGGGAGCGGCGGGGGCATAGACTGGGCGCACGCCGAGGCGCTCGCGTTCGCCTCGCTTCTCGAGGACGGCACCCCGGTCCGCATAACGGGCCAGGACACCGAGCGGGGCACCTTCTCCCAGCGCCACGCCGTGCTCTACGACGCCGAGACCGACGAGCGCTACGTCCCCTTGCAGAACCTCCCGCAGGCGAAGGCTTCGTTCTCCATCTACAACAGCCCGCTCTCGGAGATAGCCGTCATGGGCTTCGAGTACGGCTACTCGGTCAACTCCGGCGACACCCTAGTCCTCTGGGAGGCCCAGTACGGGGACTTCGCCAACGTCGGGCAGCCGATGATCGACCAGTTCATAGTCTCGGGCCAGGCCAAGTGGGGCCAGACCTCGGGGCTCGTCCTCCTCTTGCCGCACGGCTACGAGGGGCAGGGGCCGGAGCATTCCAGCGCCCGCCTCGAGCGTTTCCTTCAACTCGCCGGGGGCGAGAACATAAGGGTGGCCAACCTCACCACGGCTGCCCAGTACTTCCACCTCTTGCGCGCCCAGGCAGCGCTCAAGGAGAACAAGCGGCCCCTCATCATCATGGCGCCGAAGAGCCTGCTCAGGCACCCGATGGCGGCCTCGACGCTCGAAGACCTGTCCGAGGGAATATTCAGGCCCGTGCTCGACGACGAGGAGGCGCGAGAGAGGTCGGGCTCGGTCGAGCGGCTCATCTTCTGCTCGGGCAAGGTCTACACGGAGCTCGTCGGTAGCGAGTACCGCGAAGAGGCCACCGACACCGCCGTCGCCAGGATAGAGCTACTCTATCCCTTCCCCGAGGAGCAGATCCGCGAGGTTCTCGAAGGCTACGATAACCTGCGCGAGATAATCTGGGTGCAGGAAGAGCCGAAGAACATGGGCGCCTGGTCGTTCGTCGAGCCGCGGCTGCGCGAGATCGTCGGGGACGATTTGCCCGTCCACTACGTCGGCAAGCCGGCCAGGCCCAGCCCGGCCCAGGGCTCTGCGAAGTTCCACAAGCAGGAGCACGCAAGCATCGTGGAGTCGGCCTTCGCCAGCGTCGAGAAGGATCTGGACGAGCGAGAGGGCGTGGAGGAGACGCGGGCGCGCGCCTCCACCCCGAGCGACTGAGAACCTTAGAGGGAGAGTGAGCCGTGGCTGCTGAGATACACGTTCCGGAGCTTGGGGAGTCGGTCGCCGACGCGACCGTCGGCCGCTGGCTGAAGCAGGAGGGCGACCAGGTGTCGGCGGGCGACGCCCTCGTCGAGCTCGAGACCGACAAGATCAACTTCGAAGTCGAGGCCGAGCAGGACGGCGTCCTCGAGTCTATAGCCAAAAACGAGGGCGACACCGTGAACGTCGGCGAGGTCATCGGCACCATCGGAGACGCAGCGGACGGGGGCGCCCCCGAGCAGGCCGGGCAGCAGGAGGAAGCGCAGCCGCAGGCCGAGCAGCAAGAGGAAGCGCAGCCGGAGGCCGAAGAGGAGGCCGGTGCTGCCGAGGATTCCAACGGCCACAGGGAGGTCGAGGACGGCGGTTTTCGGGCCTCGCCCTCCGTCAAGAAGCTCGCCCAGGAGTACGAGGTCGACCTCGCCGAGGTCTCCGGCTCGGGGTCTGGCGGGCGCATCACGCGCGAGGACGTGGAGCGTCTGATCCGGGAGCAGTCCCGCCCCGCCGCCCCGGAGGAACCGCAACCCGACGGCGGGCGCGAGGCCGGGCAGCCCGCCACCTCCGCCGCCGCCGAGAACGGGAGGGCTGCGCTCGAAGAGCGGGTGCGGGTCTCCCGCAGGCGCCAGACCATAGCCCAGCGGCTCGTCGAGTCCCAGCAGACGGCGGCGATGCTCACCACCTTCAACGAGGTGGACATGAGCGCCGTGATGGCGCTCAGGAAGCGCCGTAAGGAGTCTTTCCAGGAGCGGACCGGGGCGCGGCTCGGCTTTATGAGCTTCTTCACCAAGGCGGCCATCGGCGCCCTCAAGGCCTTCCCCAAGGTCAACGCCGAGCTGCAGGGCACCGAGCTCGTCCTGAAGAGGTACTACGACATCGGGGTGGCCGTCTCGACGGAGGAGGGGCTCGTTGTCCCGGTCTTGCGCGACGCCGACCACAAGAACTTCGCGGAGATAGAGCAGGGCATCACCGACCTCGCCACCAAGGCCCGCGACGGGAAGCTGACCCTAGAAGACCTGCGCGGCGGGACGTTCACCATCACCAACGGCGGCATCTTCGGCTCGCTCGTCTCGACGCCCATCCTCACCATGCCGCAGGTGGCGATCCTTGGGATGCACAAGATCCAGGAGCGCCCGGTCGTCGTCGACGGGGAGGTAGTCGTCCGCCCGATGATGTACCTCGCCCTCTCCTACGACCACCGCATCCTCGACGGCGCGGAGGCCGTGAGCTTCCTGGTCCGCATCAAGGAGCTCATAGAAGACCCCGAG
>JADDPU010000272.1 GCA_016781725.1 Rubrobacter sp.
AGTCCTTGGTCATGCGGCGCGCCCGGCTCTTGCCGAAGCTCATCACCCTGTTCCCGCCGCCCTGCATCGAGCTCATGAACAGGATAAAGAACAGGACGATCAGCAAGATGGGCGCCAGAGTGCCTAGCAGCGTGAGCCAGAAGCCCGTGTTCTGCGGGTCAACCGTGTAGGCGATGTTCGCCTCGTCGAGCTGCGCGGCCACGTCGGTGAGCTGCGTGTAGGAGTGCTCGAACCTCACGGGCTGGCCCTCGTCGCGCTCTATGAGGCCCCTGACCGTCTGATCTTCGTCGTAGATCGTCAGCCTGTCCTCGCTGGTCTCGGGCTCGTCGGCGACCAGGGTCTTGTCCTGGACCGCCTGATTCCACTGCTGGGAGTCGAGCTCCCTCACGTCCGGGTTGCCCTGGCTCAACATGTTCACCAGGACGACGGCCAAGACTATGAGGATGACGAAGTAAAGCAGCCCGCCGCTTCTCAAGATTCTGCCCAAAACCCTCTTACCTTCCGTGGGATGTTTCTAGGACACCGGAATTATACTACCTGCCGGCAAAAGGGAGGTGTTCTCGTTCTCAGCCCTCGTCCCCGGAGAAGACCTCGGGCTTCAACACGCAGATGTCCGGGAGGTTGCGGTAGGCGCCGGCGTAGTCCAGGCCGTAGCCTACGACGAACTCGTCGGGCACCTCGAAGCCTAGGTATTTGACGTCGAGCTCGACCCTCCGGCGGGACGGCTTCGAGAGGAGGGCGCAGATCTCAAGTGAGGCCGGTTTACGGGCGAGCAGCGAGCGCAGCAGGTAGGAGAGGGTGAGCCCCGTGTCTATGATGTCCTCGACGATGAGGACGTGGCGGCCAGTTATATCCTCCTCGAGGTCTTTGAGTATGCGGACCACGCCGCTCGAGGAGGTGCCAGTGCCGTAGGAGCTTATGTCCATAAAGTCGATCTCGCACGGAAGATCAATGTTGCGCATGAGGTCGCTCATCACCACGACGGCGCCGCGCAGGATGCCGACGAGGAGCGGCCTCTCGCCCCTGTAGTCCTCGCTGACGCGCGCCCCGATCTCGCTCACCTTCGACTCGATCTCCTCCGAGGAGATGAGCACCTCCTGCACGTCGGGCATCATACTGGACATCTTCACGGGATCCTTGCCACCTCCAGCCTGAGTATGTTCTCCGTCTTCCCGCCCACCTTGAACCCCTCGCCGACCTCGCCGAGCGGGATCCAGGCGACCTCCCCGTCACCGCCCACAACTACCGGCATGCGGCGCCGCAGGTCGCTTGGGACCTTCCTGTCCATCATCGCCCGCAAGACCTTTTTTGTCCCGCCGAGGCCCAACGGCCGGATGATATCCCCCTCTCGAACCGTCCGCACGCCGTATGGCCCCCTCGCGGCATCTAGATAGGCAACTTCGGCCCGTCCAGCGTCCTCTGGGTCGTAGTCGCCGACCCCGGAGGCCGAGATTCTCCAACCCCCGAAGGCCACGGTCTCCCCGGCCCGGATGTCCTCCTGACCCTCCGGCGGGTCCCCCCTACTGTAGAAGGCGAGCCCCTCTCCACCGCGGGCGGCGACGACTACCCCACCGGGCAGATCCAACGTGCGCGTGCCCTCTCCCCCCTCCGCCAGCCCGAGCACGGCCTCGACGAGCGTCGAGCCGAGCGGCGGGGCCCCGGGTAGCAGCGCCGAGTACGCCAGGCGCACCGCCTGGCGCCGGAGAGCGGGGGGCCACTCCAGGAGCGGGCCAAGCGGGAGGAAGATCTCCTCGCCCCTCGTCTCGACGATCTCCCGCACAAGCCCCTCCAGGGCTTCTAGGTCTTCGCGGGCGAGGGACGCTGCCCGCGCCAGGTTGCGGGCAGCCCCGGGGTAGAGCCCCTCCAGGGCGGGCAGAACCTCGAGGCGGATGCGGTTGCGGGCGTACTTGCCGGTCAGGTTCGTAGGGTCCGTGCGGTAGGGCTGATCCAGTGCCGCCAAATACGCGAGCACCTCCCGGCGGGTGCGCTCGATGATAGGCCGCTCCACCCGGCCGCGCACCGGGGGGATGCCCGCCAGCCCCCGCAGCCCAGTCCCGCGCGCCAGGTTCATCAGGACCGTCTCGGCTACGTCGTCGGCCGTGTGGCCCGTGACTATGGTCCGCAGCCCGAGACGGTCCGCCACCTCCTCGGCGAGGGCGTAGCGTCCTTGCCGCGCCCGCTCCTGAAGGTTGGCGCCGACCTCGAGCCGGAGCCGCCGGACCTCGCAGCGCACGCCGAGCCGGCCGCACAACCCGCGGACGAACTCCGCGTCCTCCGGGGACTCCTCGCGCAGGCCGTGGTCCACGTGCAGCGCTACCGGTTCGCCCCCGAGGTCGAGGACCACGCGCAGCAGCGCCACCGAGTCGGGACCGCCCGAGACCATCACCAGCGGACGACCGAGGTCCATGCCGTAACGCGCCGCCGTCCGGCGCACGGCCTCAGCAAGACACTCGGGTTCCATGCAGACAGTTTAGCCCGTAAGGACCGCGGGGGGACCCGGCCCCGATCTGAACGCGCCGCCACCGAGGAGACACGAAAAAGGACCGGGGTCTCGCGCCCCGGTCCTCTGTTCTTGCTGGTAGCTTCCGCGAGCTCTAGGCGCGCTGCTCCTGCTGGCGGGCCTGCTGCTCGACCTCTTCCTGCTGGCCAAGCATCGGCCTCTCCTCCGGGACCTGCACGTCGACTACCGTGATGTTCACCTCGTTCACGCGCAGGCCGACCAGGCTCTCGACGCGGTTGATCACGTTGCGCCGCGCGGCCTCGGTAAGCTGGGGGATCGACTGGCCGTACTCGATGGTCATCGTGAGGTCTATGGCCGCCTCTTCCTCGCCGACCTCGGCGCTCACGCCCTTGGAGAAGTTGCTGCCACCGCTCGAGCCGCCGCCGGTGACGGTACCGGTCACGCTCTGCAAGAAGCCGCCAACGGCCGCGGAGGTACTTCCGCCCATCTGTACCTTCTCCACCTCCTGCGCCGCGATGCCCGCGATCTGCTGGACCACGGTGGTGCTTATGGTGGTGGTGCCAAGGTCAGTCTTTAGCGGGCTCCCCTGGGTCCGGCTACTGCTGCTCTGCTCGGTCATGCTCGTCCTTTCCCACTTTCCACGCTTACGTCCGCGATACTCCCGGTGCCTACCCCGTGGTGCTCGATTCTAAACTGGCAAATCTGCCGCTGCGCGGGGCGTCGAGAGGGCTCCGAAACGGCGAAGGCCCCGCGCAGCGGCGGGGCCCTAGGAGTAGCGGGGGCAGGATTTGAACCTGCGACCT
>JADDPU010000401.1 GCA_016781725.1 Rubrobacter sp.
GGGCCTGCCGTAGAGCCTGGTCAGGGGCGTGGCGGTCGCGCCGTGGGCCAGCACGGAGGCGAAGATCAGCAGGCTGCCTACCGTCCAGACCTCCTCGACGCCGGTCTCGCGCAGGGAGAAGGTCGCGTAGTAGAGCGCCGCGGCCCCTATGGGACCGAACCACCCGAGGAAGAGCAGATCCCTCTTTTCGCGCAGGGACCCCAGCAGCAGTCCCAGCGCCAGGACCGCCGGAAGCCGCCTGAGGAGGAGCACGGTGACGGCCAGGAGTAGTCCGGCCCAACCGAGGTCCAGCCACGCCTCCCACGGCAAAGCCATCCCGAACAGGACGAAAACGGGCAGATCGAAGAAGCGCGTGATCGCCTCTTGCACGTCTTCCTGACGCTCCTTGGCGTCGCTTGAGCCCACGGCGTTGAAGACGACGCCAGCCACGAAGGCCGCGAGGACGCCGTTCGAGCCCAGGAGCTCGACGGTCCCCAGCACGCTCAGCGAGAGGGCGAGGCTGATGGTAAGGAGCGACGTGCGTTCCGCCGTCTCCCTGGCCTCGGCCCACCTGAAGGTCTTGCCCGCCGCGTAGCCCATCCCTGCCGCGAGGACGGCGCCCGCGCCAACCTCCCAGAGCAGGGCGTGGGTCAGCCAGTGACCCGCCGCCTCTCCGGGGGGCCGGGTGAGCGCGAGCACGGGAATCGTGACGAACGGGAGGGCCAGCCCGTCGTTGAAGCCTGACTCGGCGGAGATGGTGTGTCGCAGCGTCGCCGGCAGGTTCCGCTCGGCGATTCCGCCCGTGACCACGGAGCTGGCGACGACAGGGTCGGTGGGTGCAACTACCGCCCCCACCAGCAGCGCAACCCAGAAGGGCAGGCCCAGGATCGTGTACACCAGCAGGCCGCCAACTAGCCACATGAGCGGCATCAGGATTCCCAGCAGCGCGGCCAACAGCCGCCAGTTGCGGACGATAAACCCCGTGGGGAGCCGGAGGGCGACGCCCATCAGGGCCACGGCGAGGGTGACGAGCGCTGCGCCCTCCAGGACGGCCTCCTGGTCTCCGAGCCGCGCGAGGTCGAAGATACCAAAGACGGCCGGCCCGATCAGCACGCCCGCCACAAGGGCGAGCAGGGGCTCCGAGAACGGCGCGACCTCTTTGACGAAGCCGGCTAGCATCCCTAGCACCAGGAGGAGCCCTGCGACGGTCGCCAGGATTACGAACAGCCCGCTCAACCGGCGGTGCATCCCTCATCGTCGGCGGGGGAAGCCGGCAAAGGCAGGCCCTTGAGCCTTTCGTCCTTCACGCCGCCTCTTCGGCGTCCCGAGGTATGGGCCGCCGGCGTGCCTGGTAGGGAGCGACGCGCCGTAGATCCCTTCACAATGCTCCCGTCAAGCGGCGGGCGGCGGCCGCTGAACACGAGACGAAGGGGAGCATCCTCCCCCAGGCGGAGTTTTCCCGGAACCCCCCGTCAACGGTCGCCAGCAGGCCTATGGCGCTGACCACCGCCCAGAGGCTGAACAGCGCGATCCACCCGACAAAGTCGATCATGACTTCCTTGCACCTCCCCGACGCCCACGACGGCAGCCTCCGGCATCGGTCTCTTGAGGACGGTGTAACCGACCCTTCGACGCCCGGCACCTTTCAGTCTGACATGGCCCGGTTAGCGATACGTTAGGTTCCGTAAAGATCGCGTAAAGAGCCGCTCACCCAGCCCTTCCCAACTATCCTTCCCAACCATCCGAAAGTCCGAAATGCGGGTGCGGCTTCGGTGGCCTTGAAGGTGCCGGCCAGGCCCCTTTCCCTACTTCAATAACAAAGATCGCGTGTTCTTCGCACCGTAATTCGAGCATCCAGGTGCGGTGAGTTTAACCGTCCCTTTACGAGATCCTTACCGAGCTTAACCGAATTCTCACTCGCCCACGGTAACTATGGCGGTAGTGGGCATTGCAACGATCGCAACAGAGGAGGTGCGGTCTCCAGCGGAGGATCGGCGGCGGACAGATCTGCTTCCGCGCAGACCAACAAGGAGGTAAGCGCATGGCCGAAGTGACGGACCGACCCGGGAGCGGCAACAATAGCTGGGGACTCCCAAGCAAGACGCTGCCGGCGGTAGAGACCCGGGAGCTGCCGGAGCCCCGCTCACTGGCGAAGTACGTGGGGGCGAGCGTCATCATCACCGCCACGGCGATGGGCTCCGGCGAGTCGATCCTTTGGCCCTACATCACTTCGCAGGTGGGGGTAGGACTCTTATGGCTCGCTGCGGTCGGATTCTTTATGCAGTACATCCTCAACATGGAGATCGAGCGCTACACCCTTGCTACCGGCGAGACCGCGGTTACCGGCTTCTCACGCTTCTGGAAACCCTGGGGGATTATCTTCGCGCTCGGGGCCATCCTGCCAAACGCCTGGCCCGGATGGGCGGCCAGCGCCGCCACGGCGATCACGTTCATCTTCAACCTCGGTGACTCGGCGGTCCCCTGGATCGCCGCCGCACAGCTGTGGGCCATCGCCCTCGCGGTAACCGCCGCTCCCGTGGTCTACCAGGTCCTCGAGAAGGTCCAGTTCGTGCTGCTCGCCATCATCATCGTTTTCGTTATACTCGCGATAATCATCGCCACCGACGCGGGCTCCTGGGGCCGCGTCATCACTAAGGCCCCCGAGACCTTTACGAACGCCCCTCGGTGGTTCAGCGAGCTCGGGGCCGCGACCGTCCTTGGCGCCATAGCCTTCGCCGGGGCGGGCGGTGCAAACAACCTCGTGCAGAGCAACTACATCAGGGACAAGGGGATGGGCATGGGGATAAACATCCCCAACATCGTCTCCCCGATAACCGGCGAGGAGGTGGCCACGCCGTCAACCGGGTACACCTTCCCGCTGGACGAGGAGAACGAGCGCCGCTGGAGGGGCTGGTGGAAGATCGCCAACACGGAGCAGCTCATCACCTTCTTCGCCATCGGCCTCGCCCTGCTCATCGCCCTCTCGGTACTGGTCAACTCGACCATAGGCATCCGCGAGCAGGTCGGGACGGATCTGGCGTTTATCCAGGAGGAGGCGCAGGCCCTCGGGAACATCATAGGGGGCTGGTTCCAGTTCTTCTTCCTCGCCGCGGTCGCCATAATGCTCTTCTCGACCAACGTCGGGATAGTCGACTACACCTCCAGGCTGACCGCCGACACGCTCAAGACGGGCTACCTCGCCCGGAGCCAGTTCTGGAGCGAGAGCAAGATCTA
>JADDPU010000198.1 GCA_016781725.1 Rubrobacter sp.
GGTCGAGGTCCTCGGGCGCCCCCCGGCGGCTTTCACCCCCGAAGAGAAGAGTCGGGTCGGGTTCATGCCGCAGGGCTTCGTGCTCTACGAGGAGCTCTCCGTGTCGCAGAACCTGAACTTCGTCGCCGGGCTCCACGGGCTCCGGTTCGGGGAACGCCGCCGAAGGGTGCGCGAGGTCCTGGAGTTCGTCGAGCTCTGGGGAGACCGGCGCAAGGCGGCGAGGGACATCTCGGGGGGGATGCAGCGGCGCCTCCAGCTCGCATCGGCCGTCGTCCACGAGCCAGATCTCCTCTTCGTGGACGAACCGACCGCCAACCTGGATCCTATCCTGCGCCGCAAGTTCTGGGGCGAGTTCGAGCAGCTCCGCAAAGGGGGACGCACCATCTTCGTCACGACCCAGTACGTCGGCGAGGCCGAACTCTGCGACCGGGTCGGGCTCCTGGTGGACGGCGCCCTCGTAGCGGTCGGCACCCCCGCCGAGCTGAGGCGCCGGGCCTTCGGCGGCGAGATCGTCGAACTCTCGCTCGGCGGGGAGCCGGGCCGCCTGGCCGGGCGACTCGGAGCCCTGGAGAGACTCGGCCGGGTAGAGGAGGTACGGCGGGGCGAAGAAGCCGGGGGGATCGTCAGCCTCGTCCGCCTGCTGGTCGAGGATGCCGACGCGGCGCTCCCGAAGGCCATGAATACGCTCAATGGCGCCGATGTGCGCTCTTTAGGTGTCCCCAGGCCCTCCTTTGACGAAGTGTTCTTCCGGCTGGTCAAGGAGACGAGGAAGACCGGGCGGGGATCACGATAGGTCCGACGGTTTCGTGCGCGCCGGAGCGGTGGCAGTCTGCGAGCACCCATCTCTCGAATCCCCGCCGGTGACTTCTTCGCCGACGGCGCTCTCGGCGGCGGTCGTGGAACCCGCGACGGCGATCGTCAAGACTTGTCGGCCCGCTCCAGTATGGAGCGCAGGGCTTCGAGTTCGCGCCGGCTGAGCGAGACGCCGTCTTTTTTCTCCGCTTCGGGACTGCGCCGGGCATCCGACTCCACCAGTACGGAGGCTATGGCGCCGATAAAGTAGGAGAAGATGCCGACGGCATAGAGCATCAGCAGGAAACCCAGGACGCGCCCACCGATGGTCACCGGGTAGAGCTCGCTCCCCACCGTCGTGACGAGGGTGGCCGACCACCACAGGGCGCTCCCGAAGGTCCGGATCTGGCTGCCAGAGGCCTCCGCCTCCAGGAGGAAGGCCGCAGCGGCCCCCAGGAGGACGACCATCGCGGAGACGATGGCCAGCTGCCCCAGCCGGCGGCGCTTGAGCAGCGCCAGAGTAGATTCCGAGCCCCGCCCGCCGAAGATGAGGAGGCGCAACACCGGGAGCGCCCGCGTCGCCCGCAAGACCCTCGCCAGCCGCAAGAACCTCAAGAAGGGTACGAGCACGACCAGAACATCGAGCCAGTGCTCGCGCACGTAGCGGCGCTTGACCGGGGCGAGCGCGAACTTGACGAGAAACTCGAGGAAGAACAGGCTCCAGAGAGCCCAACTCAAGGCCTCGAGCCTTCGCTCCCAGGGTTCGCTCACCTCACCGCTCAACTGGATAATGATGAGCAGGACCACCACGACCGAGGCCAGGGCGAGCGGAACGTCGAGGTAGCGGTCCAGCTTCTCGCGCAGTTCCTCCCGCGCCGCGTGGTCCTCCCGCAGCCGCCGGGGTTCCTCGCCTTCCTGGCTCATGCCAGGTTTCTTTCCCGGCACCAGGGGTAAGTAACCCGACCGCGCCCGCCGGCCCCTGAGCGCACAGCGGCCCTTTCATTCTTCTTAAGAGATCTCCCCGAGATCGACGATCTCCTGGAGCTCCCTGTCCAGCGTCCTGATGGCCTCCTCCGGAGACTTCGCGCCCTTCAGAGAGGCGTTGAACTGCTCGGCCATCTCGAGGGACATATCCGAGTAGTACGGCGAGAGGGGCCGCGGCCTGGCGTTCTTTATGGCCTCCTTGCCCAGGGCGATGACCGGGACCTTCTCCAGTATCTCCTGGTCGTCGTAGAGGGACTGTAGCGTTGGCAAGAACGAGCCGTTGAGCGCCCGGAATTTCTGCTGCTCCGGGGCGGTGGCGAACTCGACGAACTCGTAGGCAGCCTCTTTTTCCTCTTCCGAGGAGGCGGCGTTCAGGTAGAAGTTCCACCCGCCCAGGCCGCTGAAGCTTTCCCCGTGGTCTTCCGCGACCGGCAAGGGTGCTACCCCGACCTGTCCTGGCTCCAGCCTCGACTCTCCCTCCCCGGTGGCCAGGGCGTACATGTAGGGCCAGTTGCGGCAGAATACCGCGCGCCCGTTCAAAAAGGCCGCCTGGCACTCCTGCTCGGCGTAGGTGGACACCGCCTTGGGGGCTACGCCGCTCTCTACCATGCTCCGCTCGATGGCGAGGCCCTCGACCGCCCCGGGCTCGTCGATGACGACCTTCTCGGGGTCCTCCGGGTCTATGACGTCCCCGCCCGAGGTCCAGATGTACTCGAGACCGTTGACGACGCCGCCCTCGTAGCGCGCGCCCTGGAAGACGAAGCCGTCTTCCATCCCGGAGTCCTGCACTACCTTGCGCGTCTGCTCTTTGAGCTCGCTCCAGGTCTTCGGCGGCTCGGAGAAGCCGGACCTTTCGAGCAGGTCCTCGCGGTAGTAGAGCATCCCGGCATCGGTGAACCACGGCACCCCGTAGACCTTGTCGTCGTAGGTGCAAGACTGTACCGGCGCCGGCAGGAACTTTGCTCGCTCCTCCACCGTAAAGCGGTCGGAGAGGTCCTCTATCCAGCCGTTGGCGGCGAACTGGATGGGCCATATGACGTCGCCGCCGATCAGGTCCGTCTCGCCGCCCCCTGCCTGGAACTCGGTCTTTAGCTGGTTGAAGTACTGGCCTGTGTCGGCGGCCATCACGCGGTAGTTGGCCTTGTACTTGCCCTGGAACTTCTGGTTGAACCTGTCGACGAGCCTCTGCAGGCTGCCGGAGCTGTCGGGGCCGAAGGAGAAGGTGAACTCGGTGACCTCCGACCCGCTCTCGCCACCGCCGCCACAGCCGGCCAGCCCGAGCAACGCCGTCCCGGCGAGGGCCGATCCCCCGAGCTTCAAGAAACCCTTCCTGTTCAGAGCTCTGCTCGTTGGTGCCCGCCGTTGCGGGTTTCGCGGTTGCATGGCACTCCTTTCCGCACCGTCCTTCATGGCGGGCGCTCGCTAGGCCCATGGCGCGATGGTAGGCGCCGGCCTCGTAGCTGGTGTT
>JADDPU010000166.1 GCA_016781725.1 Rubrobacter sp.
ATATCGTGGAAGACGGAAGGTTCGAGCAGATCACGGTGAGCGTGGAGGAGGGTGTTGCGACGGTGACGCTCAACCGCCCCGACCGCTACAACGCCCTCGGGAGCCGCATCGTCGGCGAGCTCGTCGAGGTGCTCGAAGACGTGGAAGGGTCGGGGCAGACCAGGGTCATGATCCTGACGGGCGCGGGAGAGAGGGCCTTCTGTTCGGGGGTCGACCTCAAAGAGAGGGCCAAGATGGACGCCGACGAGCGGTGGGCCCACAACAGGGCGCTCAACGCCTTCGCCGAGCGGCTCGCCCGGCTGCAGGCGCCGACGATAGCCGCCCTGAACGGCCTGGCTTTCGGCGGCGGCCTGGAGATAACTTTGGCCTGCGACTTCCGTCTCGCCGTCGAGGGCGCCACGTTCGCGCTACCCGAGGTCGGCATCGGGATAGTGCCGGGCGCGGGCGGCACGCAGCGTCTGCCGCGCCTGGTCGGGCCGACCAGGGCGAAGGAGCTGATACTCACCGCCAGGAGGATAAGCGCCGGCGAGGCGCTGGAGATGGGCCTCGTGAGCAAGGTCGTGCCGCCTGGCTCTCTCATGGATGAGGCCGGGGCGCTGGCCCGAGAGATAGCAGCCAACAGCCCGCTGGCGCTCGCCTACGCCAAGGCCGCGGTGGACCTCGCCTCCGAGACCTCCATCGAACAGGGGCTGCGATACGAGACGGCGGCCATCCGCGCCACCCTCTCTTCCGAGGACTACAAGAGAGGCCTCGCCGCTTTCGCCGAAAAGCGTCAGCCGGAATTTCCGCCGCTGAACGCTCGCCGCGTCACTTGAGACCTCCCCCTGACGGCGCGTCGCACCCTCGAACCGGGTTCGACGAGCGGGTCGGGCGCGGACGTTCTCTGAACGAGCCGTCGAACTACGCTGCGCGAGGGCCATCTTCGGGCGTTCCCGCGGCTTGCGCCGTCGGGGTCTCTATGTTTCGAGACGTCGCGCCAGGTACTCGGCCGGGTGCTGGGCCTGGCGGCCTGTGCCGTCGGAGATCTGCTCGCGGCAGGAGGTGCCGGGGGCGACGATCACGCTCGCGCCGGACTCCCGCACCGCCGGGAAGAGCCTCCTCTCCGCCATCTTCATCGAGACCTCGTAGTGGTCCTTCTCGCCCTTCTTGTAGCCGAAGAGCCCGGCCATCCCGCAGCACCCCGAGTCCACTACCGTAACCTGCGTGCCTGGGGCCAGAGCGAGCGCTTCTTCGGTGGGTTTGGTGCCCGTCAGGGCCTTCTGATGGCAGTGGCCGTGCAGGAGGACCGGCGAGCCCTTCTTCAGGGGCAGGTCTGCCTCGAGCTCGAGGATGGCCTCCTCGAAGAGGCGGGTGGCCTCAGCGAGCCTCTCCACCCGCTCGTCGTCAGGGAGGAGCTTGTTGTAATCGTCGCGCATGGTGAGGATGCAGCTCGGCTCGAGGCCGACGAGGGGGACGCCCCGCTCCACGAGGGGCGTCAGGAGGTCGAGGTTGCGCTTCGCGTTCTCCCTGGCGGCGTCCACGAGCCCCTCCGAGAGCATCGGCCGGCCGCAGCAGACGACCTTCGGCAGGTGGACCCTGACACCGGCGGCGGCGAAGAGCCTCACCGCCCCCTCGCCTATCTCCGGCCGCTGGTACTCGTTCCAGGTGTCGTTGAAGAGCGCTACCTCGGCCGGTCCCGCCCCCTGCGGCAGGCCGGGGAATCGCCTGGAGAAGGGTGTTCTGGTGACCTTCGGCAGGTGGCGTCGGGGGTCTATGCCGAAGCGTTCGGCGAGGCGGCGGGCGAGCGTGGTGCCGGCGGCAGCGTTGTAGAGTGTTGGAGCCAGGGCGGCGAAGGCAAGCCCGCGCCTGACGTGGCCCGTGGCCTTCTGGAGGATCGAGAAGCCTTCTTTGGCGCCGATCTGGGAGAGGACCTCGGTCTTCATGCTCGCTACGTCGACCTGCGAGGGGCACTCGCTCTTGCAGGCCTTGCACCCCACGCAAAGGTCCATCACCTCCCGCATGCGCTTGCCGGTCAGCTCCTCGGGTGGGAGCGTGCCCTCGAGTATCGAGCGCAGCATGTTCGCGCGCGCCCGGGTCGTGTCCTCCTCGTCGAGGGTGACCATGTAAGAGGGGCACATCGTGCCCTTGTTCTTCTTGCGGCAGAAGCCGGTCCCGTTGCAAAGCTCCACCGCCGCGGCGAGCCCGCCGGTCTTCGAGAAGTCGAGGTTGGTAACGAGCGGGAGGCGTTTGCGCCCAGGCCCGATGCGCAGCTGCTCGTCCATCTTCGGGGGGTCCACGATCACGCCGGGGTTGAGCAGCCCCTCGGGGTCCCAGGCGCGCTTGACCTCCCCGAAGGCACGCACCAGGTCAGGGCCGAACATACGTTCCAGAAACTCCGAGCGCGAGAGGCCGTCGCCGTGCTCGCCCGAGACCGAGCCGCCGCACTCGGCGACGAGGTCGGCGACCTCCTCTGCGATGCGCCGCATCCTGGCCACGCCCTCGGGGTCCGAGGTGTCCACGGCCGGGCGGACGTGCAGGCACCCGACGCTGGCGTGGCCGTAGAAGCAGCCCCAGGTCCCGTTCTGCTCCACGATGTCCTCGAACCGGGTGATGAACTCCTCCAGCCTGCCGGGGGGCACCGCCGCGTCCTCGACGAACGCCACGGGCTTAGCCCGCTCGGTAGTCCCGAGCAGGAGCGGCAGGATGGCCTTCCTGAGCTTGACCGTCTGCTCCTGCTCCTCCTTCGTGCGCAGCGCCACCGCGGAGGTCGCCCCTACCGACGCGCCGATCTCCTCGAGCCTCCCGAAGCGCTCGTCGAGCTCCCCTTCGGTCCCACTCCACTCGACGAGCAGGATCCCCTTGGGGCGCCCCCGGACGAAGCGGGTGGTCCCGGCGTAGGCGCGGGTCGCCCTGGCCCGCTCCACGGCGACGTCGTCGAGCAGCTCTATCGCCGAGGGGTCCATCTCGAGGAGCGCCACGGTCGCCCGGGCGGCGGCGGCCAAAGAGTCGAACTCGAAGGAGGCGAGCGCCCGTGCCTCGGGGAGTTCTCTGAGGTGGAACTCGGCGCGCGTCACGAGCGCCAGAGTGCCCTCCGAGCCGCAGACCAGGCGCGTCAGGTCCACGGTCTCCCGGTCGACGAGCGAGTGCAGCCCGTAGCCGGAGACGCGGCGGATTATCTTGGGGTACCGGCGCCTTATCTCGTCCCCGTAGCGATCCCCGATCTCCAGGGCGTTCCTGAGCAGGCGCCCGAGGGCGTCGCCTTCCCTGGCGCGGCGCTCGGCCTCGCCGCGGGGGAGGGGCTTCAGCTCGACGACCTCCCCTCCGGCGAGCACGCAGCGAAGGGAGAGGATCTGGTCTGCGGTAGTCCCGTAGACGATGGAGCGCATCCCGGCCGAGTTGTTCCCGACCATGCCGCCTAGAGTTGCGACGTCGGCGGTCGAGGTATCCGCCCCGAAGACCAGGCCGTGCGGCTCGACGCGGGCGTTGAGCTCGGCCTGGATCACGCCTGGCTCAACCGAGCAGCGCCGCCCCTCCAGGTCTATCTCGAAGATCTGCTGCATCTCCGAGATGTCGAGCGCGAGGCCCGGGGCGGTCGCCTGCCCGGCCAGGGAGGTGCCGGTGCCCCGCGGGGTGATGGAGAGCCCGACCTGCCTGGCGGCGCGGAGGGTACGCTTTACGTCCTCCTCCGAGCGGGCCGCCACCACCCCCACCGGGCGCCTGAGGTAGATGGAGGCGTCCGTGGACCAGAGCGCCTGCGAGGCCCGGTCGGTCCTGAGATACCCGTCGAGCCTGCCGTCGAGGGCGGCGTGGAGCTGCTCGGCCTTCTGCTCGATCATGCTCTAAGCATAGTAATCTGGCGCCTTCTTGAACTTAGGCCACTCCTCGGGGTCGTGCCCGGTGACGAGGGTCGCGCCCAGAGCGTCCACGGTGCGCCGGACTTTACGCACCGAGTCGGCGACGTCGGCAGCGGAGTGAACCAGGCCGGGGAGTGCCGCGTTGTTGTAGTGGTCCATCGTGTAACAGGCGTCGGCTGTGAGCATCATCGGCCCGGCCTCCTCCAGCGTGACGACGAGCGAGGTATGCCCCGGCGCGTGCCCCGGCGTAAAGAGCGTCTTTATGGTGCCGTCGCCGAAGAGGTCGTAGCCGTCGTCGTGCTCGCCGTCGAGAAAGAGCCACTCCACGTCCCGGTCGAAGTCCGGGCGGATGTAGGCGGGCTTCTGGAACCAGTCGGGCGTGTAGGCGTACTCCAGCTCGCGGCGCTGGACTACGTACTCGGCGTTCGGGAAGTGCCCGATGGCTCCCGAGTGGTCGAGGTGCAGGTGCGACTGCACTACGTAGCGCACCGAGGCCGGGTCCACGTCAAGCGACTGCACCCTGTTCACTACAAAGTCGTCCTCGCTCATCACCGGCTCGTATGCGTCAACGACGGCGCCCCAGTGGCCGCGCGCGTCCCGCGCGACCTCGAGGGCGTTGCCGCCGTCGTAGAGGACGTTGCCGCGGGGGTGCGTGATCAGGAAGTAGGGGACCGGGATCTCGTACGGGTCCCCCAACCCCTGGTTCATCTTGATGAACTGCACCTGCGTCTTGAGGCTTCCGCCCTCGAGAAAGTACAGCCTGAGATCTTCGGCCATCTCGCCCCCTTACCAGTTCTCCATGGACTCGCGGATGATGTTCGCCAGGTCCTCCTCGGTGACCTCCTTCGGCGTCCCGACCAGGAGCCGCTGCTGCTTCATGGCCCCTTCCACCAGCTCGTCTATATCGTCGTCGCCGTAGCCGAGCTCTCGCACCCCGCGCGGGGCGCCCACGTCCTTCATCAGCTGGATGAGGATCTCCGGCAGCGTGTTCTCGTCGGCCTTCTCTATCTTCTCCCCGGAGAGCAGCTCGGCGACGTAACGGTGCCGCTCGGGCTGGGCCTCGTAGGTGAAGCGGAACGAGGCCGGGGCCGTGACGATCACCGACCAGCCGTGCGGGACGAACGGGTGGTCCTTGGGGTAGCCGGGCGGCTCGTACTCGTGCTTGAGGCCGGCTATGGGGTAGGCGCAGGCGTGCGGGATGTGGACCCCCGCGGAGCCGAAGCCGATCCCCGCGAGTGACGCCCCAAGCATCATCGCCCCCCGCGCCTCCACGTCCTCGCCGTTCTCCACGGCGCGCCTGAGGTACTTCCCACCGTACTCCAGCGCCTTGGCCGACCAGATGTCGGCTATGGGGTTCGCCCCCTGGTACGGTGGCCGCTCTCCCGGGTTCTCGGGCTTCGGGCGGGAATCGTACGGCTTGGAGAGGTAGGACTCGGCGGCGTGGCAGACCACGTCAAGACCGCAAGAGGAGGTCACCTCGGAAGGCAGGGTCATGGTGAGGTTCGGGTCCACCACACCCCTGTGGGGCCTCAAGTACGTGTGAGAGATCCCGCTCTTCACCCTCTGGTCGGGGATGTCGAGGATCGCCACGGTCGTCGCCTCGGAGCCGCTCCCCGAGGTCGTCGGCACCGCCAGGAGCGGCTTCAAGGGCGAGGGGGGCTTCTTGCCGCCGCCGACGGGCGGGTTGACGTAGTCCATTATGGGGGCGGGGTGGGTGGAGATGAGGTCGCTGACCTTCGCCGTGTCGATGCTCGAGCCGCCCCCCACGGCCACGAACCCGTCGAACCCTCCGTCGACCGCGAAGTCCGCAGCCTCCTGGAAGGAGTCAGCCGTAGGCTCGACGTTGGACTTGTCCCAGACCTCGACCTCTATGCCCTCTGCCTCGATGAGCTCCTGTATGCGCGGCGCTATCCCGGCCTCCACGATCCTTGGGTCGGTGACGAGCATCACCCGCCCGACCCCCATCCGCTTGAGCTCCCAGCCGACCTCCTCAGAAGCCCCCGGACCATACTTGATTGGTGTTGCTTCCATAGTAAAGATAGTCTCGTGGCCGTTCCCGCCGTTGCCTTGCATCGCGATGCTTCTCCCCTCCCTCAAAGGTGCTTCCCCTGCCCCAAGATCGAGTGACTTCTCAGAGAATCAATATAGCGCCGCCCTATACCTGCGGCAACTGCATCGCCCCCTGCTCTCTCCCTACCGTTACGTCCATTCTGAGGCGGCGACGGTTGGATCTTCGAGCCCGGCGCGCGAACCTGCCACGCTCCGTCAAAACTCCCGAGTTCCCGTACCGATAGAACGTATGGACGCTAGCAGCGCTGCCGGGCCTCCACCGGAGACACTGCTAGGCCGCGGTCCATCCGCCGTCGACGAGGAGGGTGGTCCCGGTCACGAAGCTCGAGGCCCGGGAGGCCAGAAACAGCGCCGGGCCGACTACCTCCCAGACCTCCCCGAACCGGCCCTGCGGGACCCGCCGGACCACGTCCTCGTACCAGTCGCGGTCCTCCATGATCTGCCTGACCAGGGGTGTCGTGAAGTACGCGGGCGCGAGCGCGTTCACCAGCACGTTGTGTGGGGCGAACTCCAGCGCGAGCACCTTGGTGAGCTGGACGACCGCCCCCTTGCTCGCCGCGTACGCGGCCTGGCGCTCCATCGCCACGAGCCCGAAGATAGAGGCCATGTTGATAATCCTGCCGCGACCGTTCGGGACCATCAGCCCGCCGTAGGCCTTGGCGCAGTGGAAGAGCCCGCGGAGGTTCACGTCGAGCACCTCCGAGAACTCCTCGGGCTCCAGCTCGAGCACGGGCTTGCGGCGGTTTATGCCGGGGACGTTGACGGCTATGTCAACCCCGCCATCGGCCCAGGCCTCGACCTCCCTGGCCGAAGAGAGCACGCTCTCCCAATCCCTGACGTCGACTCCCACCGTCAGGCTCTCTCGCCCCAGCTTGGAGATCTCCGCTTCGGTCGCGCTTGCCCCCTCCACATCCACGTCCAGACAGGCCACGTCCGCGCCGAAGTGCGCGAAACCTAAGGCTATCGCCCTCCCGAGCCCCGAGCCCGCCCCCGTAACGATGGCCCGCTGGCCGTCGAGGCGGAAGATCTCCTGTATGCCCTCGGGCAGCCCGGTCTGTTCGAGATCACTGGACATATCTCTCACCCCCAACGCTACTCATCTCTACCTGGACCCCCCACGACACCTATGGAGGATGCGAACGTCCGCGGAGCGGGACCCGACCCCGCAAGCGCTACGCCTAGGTTTCTCGCCGCCTTCGCCCCGCCAGTGGCCCCGCTCCGAAGTCGGGCGCTCGCCCCATTACTTGGCCTGGCTCCGGATCCTTCCCGGGTCAGAGGTTGACCGCGACGTACTTCGTCTCGAGGTATTCCTCGATGCCCTCGTGGCCGCCCTCGCGGCCGAAGCCCGAGTGCTTGACCCCCCCGAAAGGTGCGGAGGCGTTGGAGACTATGCCCTGGTTCAGGCCGACCATGCCCGTCTCGAGCCCCTCGACCACCCTCAGGGCGCACTTGAGGTCCCGCGTGTAGACGTAGGCGACGAGGCCGTACTCCGTGTCGTTGGCGGCGGCGATGGCCTCCTCCTCCGAGCCGAAGGAGTAGACCGGGGCCACGGGGCCGAAGATCTCCTCCTGCCTGAGGTCGGCCTCCTCTGGCACGTCGCCTAGCACCGTCGGCCTGTAGAAGTAGCCGCTACCTTCGACCTTCTCGGCCCCGACGAGCGCCTTGGCGCCCTTGCCGAGGGCGTCGTGGACGAGCTCGTCGACCTTCGAGCGCTGTTCGTCGTCGATCAGGGGCCCGACCTGGGTGCCCTCCTCGGTGCCGCGTCCGATCTTGAGCGCGCTCATCTTCTCCGCGAGCTTCTCGGCGAATTGCTCCGCCACGGGGCCCGCGACGTGGAAGCGGTTGGCCGCCGTGCAGGCCTCGCCGATGTTACGCATCTTCGCCACCATCGCGCCCACGACCGCGTCGTCCAGGTCCGCGTCCTCGAAGATCAAGAACGGCGCGTTGCCGCCAAGCTCCATCGAGAGGCGCAGCACGTTACCGGAGGCCTGCTCCATGAGCTTGCGCCCGACCTCTGTGGAGCCCGTGAAGGTCAGCTTGCGCAGGCGCCGGTCGGAGATCAGGGGCGACATCGTCGACCCCGAGCTCGAGCTGGTGACGAGGTTGAGGACCCCTTCCGGCAGGCCGGCCTCCTCGAGTATCCCGGCCAGCGCCAGCATCGAGAGGGGTGTCTGGCGGGCCGGCTTCATCACCATCGTGCAGCCCGCGGCGACCGCGGGGCCTATCTTGCGGGTGCCCATCGCCATCGGGAAGTTCCAGGGCGTGATCATGAGGCAAGGCCCCACCGGCTGCTTCATCGTAAGGAGCCGGCCGGCCCCGTTCGGGGCGACGGCGTACCGGCCCTCGATGCGCACCGCCTCCTCAGAGAACCAGCGGAAGAACTCGGCGGCGTAGGCGATCTCGCCCTTCGACTCGGCCAGCGGCTTGCCCATCTCCAGCGTCATGAGCAGGGCGAGCTCGTCGGTGCGTTCCACGATCTTCTCGTAGGCGCGGCGCAGGATCTCCCCGCGCTCCCGGGGCGGGTGCTTGGACCAGTCGGCCTGAGCCTCCACGGCCGCGTCGAGCGCCGCGAGGGCGTCCTCGGGCTGCGCGTCGGCCACCTCGCACAGGGTCTCCCCGGTCGAGGGGTCCTCGACCGGTATCGTCCGGCCCCCCGAAGCGTCGCGCCACTCACCGCCCACGAGGAGTTGTTTCTTGACGCCCTCCACGACGGCTTGTTCGCCGGTGCTGATGCTCATGCCGTTACTCTCCCTTCCCCACTTTTCGGGCGTCGCGACGCCGACCGGATGGTCGCGGTCTTGCCACTGATCCGGGCACAGAGAAGTCTATACGTCTCCGTAGTTCTCCCGCAAGCATCCCCCGGGCGCATCGCGCCCGATGCCCCGGGGTTGAATCCGTGAGGGCGGCGATCCGTCCTCGGGTATATTCTACGGTTGCGACGCAAGATCCAGAGACTAGGAGGGACATATGACGGGTTCGGAAGAGCCGCGCGTGGTGGTAAGGACCGGGGAGGGCCTGTGCACCGAGGTTTCGGTCGCCGGCCACACGGTGGTCGCCGACGAGCCGGAGAGCCTGGGCGGCACGGACGCGGGGCCATCCCCCTACGACTACCTGCTGGCGGCGCTGGGCGGCTGCACGGCGATGACGCTGCGCATGTACGCGGACCGCAAGGGCTGGCCGCTGGAGTCGGTGACGGTGCGGCTCTCCCAGGAGAGGATACACGCCAAGGACTGCGAGGTGTGCGAGACGGAGGAGGGCAGGGTCGAGCGTATCGAGCGCGAGATAGAGCTGGCCGGCCCCCTGGAGGATGAGCAGCGCCGCAGGCTCCTGGAGATCGCCGACAAGTGCCCGGTGCACAGGACGCTCAACACGGAGGTTCTGGTGGAGAACATCCTGGTCGGCTAGAAACCCGAGAGATCCTTACCTATCCGCCCGGGAAGGAGCGACGGTGCGAGAGCTCCAGGAAGAGACGATCCTCGTGACCGGGGCGACCGACGGCCTGGGCAGGCGGGTGGCCCGAGAGCTCGCCGAAAGGGGCGCCACCGTGTTGCTGCACGGCCGGAGCAGGGAACGCCTGGAGGCCACGTTCGAGGAGATACGTGAAGGGACGGGGAGCGAGAAGCTCGGCTACTACCTAGCCGACCTCTCCTCGCTCGGGCAGGTGCGAGGGTTGGCCGAGCAAGTCATCTCAGACGTAGAGCGCCTGAGCGTGCTCGTCAACAACGCCGGCATAATCTCCGGGGAGCGCAAGGAGAGCGAGGATGGCTACGAGCTAACCTTCGCCGTCAACTACCTCTCTCACTTTCTGCTCACGAGCCTGCTCCTGCCGCTGCTTCGGGACTCGGCTCCGGCCCGGATAGTCAACGTCGCCTCGGCCGGCCAGAGCCCGATAGACTTCGGCGACCCCATGCTAGAGCGCCGCTACGACGCCATGCGGGCCTACACGATGAGCAAGCTCGCCCAGATCATGTTCACCTTCGAGCTGGCCGAGCGTCTCCCCGACGCGGGGGTGAGCGTGAGTGCTTTGCACCCGGCCTCCCTCATGGACACGAAGATGGTAACGGAGACCTTCGGGTACACGATGAGCACCGTCGAAGAGGGCGCGGAGGCGACGGTGCGCCTGGCCGCCTCGCCGGAGCTCGCAGGGGTCACGGGCCGCTACTTCGACGGCAAGCGCGAGGCACGCGCGAACCGTCAGGCTTACGACGACGAAGCGAGGGAGAGGTTGTGGGCCTTGAGCGAGAGACTGTGCAGGCCCCTTCTCGAACCCATCCCCCGCCCGTCCTGAGCAGAAGGGTGGAAGGCGAGGCTGAACGCTTGCGGCCGACCGCTCCGAAGCGCTTTTGCGCGCTCCGTATTCACTGTCTGTAGAATCGGCGCAGCAGGGAGTCACGGAGGACGGCTGCGATGGCACCGAGCAGGAAGAGAGCCAGCCGGGACGGCTGGGGAGAGACGAGGATCGAGCCGTCCCGGCGCGAGGTTCGGGTGGGAGGGTATTCGGCGCGCTACGAGGTGGCGGGCGAGGGGGAGCCCGTCGTCCTGGTGCACGGGCTCTCCGGCTCGACCCGCTGGTGGGCTCGCAACGTCGGGGTGCTCTCCGAGCACTACCGGGTTTACCTGGTCAACCTCCCCGGCTTCGGGGTGGGACGCCTGGCGCGTCCTCGGTTCGTCCTCGCCGAGGCGTCCTCGTGGTTGCTCGCGTGGATGGAGGCGGTCGGCCTCGGACGGGCGCACCTGGTCGGCCACTCGATGGGCGGCTACCTCTGCCTGCGGGTAGCGGCGAGCAGGCCCGAGGTGGTCGGCAGGCTCGTGCTCGTCGACCCCGCCGGGATGCCTCCGGACAGGACGTTGCTCGGGCACCTCGTCCCGCTGCTCCAGGCGGCCCGCCACGGGTCACCCCGGTTCCTCCCGGTACTCGTGCGCGATGCCCTGTATGCGGGACCGTTCACCCTGTTGCGGGCGGCCCGGGATCTTTTGGCCGAGGACGTCCGCGGGGATTTGCGAAGGATCGAGGCGCCGACGCTCCTCATCTGGGGCGAGAAGGACGTCCTGATCCCGCCATCCGTCGGCGACCTGATGCTGGCGGAGATACCAGACTCAAGCCTCCTCGTCATAGAGGGAGCAGGCCACAACCCGATGTTCGACCGGCCAGACGAGTTCGACGCCGCGCTTCTCTCCTTTCTCGGCGGGGAGAGAGGCCCCGAGGACGAACGCAACGGGTGAACGATCCTCGGCGTGCACCACTAACGCATCGATCGAGGGGCAGTGGCCCCGGAAGGGGTAGAGCAGCCAGACCTTCTTTGCTTGCATGCGGCAACGCAACTACGATACGAAGTCCTCGGCGGTGCTGCGTTACGCGGCGGCGCTGGCCGAGCGGAGGGGCATCGAGGGTTTCGCGTTGGCGGGGCTCTCGCACCTGCAGGACTCTGCATGATCCCGGGGGCCGTCACGGCGTCGGTGGACCGGATGGAGGCTAGCGGCGGCCCCTCGGCGGGTGGACGACGTAGACGACCCGCCCCTGTA
>JADDPU010000447.1 GCA_016781725.1 Rubrobacter sp.
CGCTCGAAAACCCGTCCGCCCCTGTACGCTGAGGAGAGTAAGACGTTTGGTAGTTGAAAGTTGAGCTTCTAGCATAGGAGGAAATCATGGCGTCGGGTATGGGGAAGCTGACCGTAATCGCGTTGGTCGCGCTCGCCATTTTGTTCATCTACGAGTTTGTGGTTATCGCAGGAAGGTTCGACCCGGTGTTGACGATCTTCGCGGTGGTTGCGCTCATCATCGCCGTCATCGTCGCAAGGGGTTGGCGCTGGGGGCCGCTGCTCGGGGCCGCTTGGATCGTGGTGGTCTTCTTGATGAGCCTTCCGTTCATCATCGAAGATCTCTCGAACCCGGCCGCGCTGCATCCGTTTCTCTGGCAGATCGTCACATTCATCGTCGCGCTCGTCGGCATCATCGCCGGGATAGTGGCGACGGTACAGGATCGTCGCGGCGGAGAACGCTACGGGCATAGCCCCGGGCGCCAACGTCTCGGCGTTCTTCTCCGAGGCGATGAAGAAGGGCTCCATAAACACCGACACCGTCAAGCTCTACAAGAAGGGCACCGACGATGCCCTTGCGGCCACCGTTACCTACGACAAGACGGCCAAGAAGGCGGTGCTGGATCCGAGCGCCAACCTCCTGCGCGGGAAGATCTACAAGGCTGTTGTCACCACCGGGGCGAGGGACCTGGCCGGCAACCGGCTAGATCAGGACCGGGACCCCTCAAACGGCAACCAGCCCAAGGTGTGGTTCTTCACGGTGAAGAACTAGATGTCTGTTGTCAGGTTCTCATGCCCACAACTCCTTGATGTGACCTTGAGGACGTCCCAACATCCTGTTGACCACAAAAGCGTAGGTGTAGGCGCAGATCTTGGCTGCAATTCGGGTGGCCAAACCGGTAAGGGTGGTGGCCAAAGTCTCGTCCAGACCGAAGACCCTCTTGAGGCTCGAAAAGGCGATCTCGATCTGTTGTCTAACTCCACGCCGCTGCTGCGCCTGCTCGCTCACCAGCGAGATCCCCACCTCAGCCAACTCTTCCTCCAGCGGCTCGCTTCTGTAGGCGAGGTCCCCAAAGACCTTGCGCACCAGATCTTCGCCCAAGTTCGTCTCGGCCAAGAGTTCCTCTGCCAGGGAGAGATCCGCCACGTTTGCGGGGGTGAGCTCGTAGCACAGAGGGACCCGGTTGGTGGCGCAGATGAGGTGCAGCTTGACCCCGTAGACACTGAAGGTGCCCCACCTTACCCACGCAGCTCCGCCGAATCCCGAGCCCTGAGACACCTGCCTGGGATGCAAAACCGAAAGCAAAGTGGAGTCTATGAGCAACGTCTCCGGATCGCCCACCAGCTCGGGGACGATCTCCCGCCGCAGGGTCTCCAAAAAGCGCCTGAGCTTGCTCACCCGCCGATGGAACGAGGAAGGGTGCAGCCCCACCACTCCCGGGAACAGGTGCGAGAAGAACCTCTCGGCGTCACGCAAGAAGGAGCGTTCGCTCTCCACGCCTCGCAGCTGCTGGAAAAGTGCTAGAGCGCGATGACCTCCGAGTCCGCAAGCCGCTTGAGGGATTCATAGCATCGAGCGCGGGGGTTGAGATGGGCGTAAGCGTCGTCGATGAGGCAGAAGAGGACGGTGAGAGCCTCTTCTGTCTCGGCGAGGCGTGAGGTATGGTTGAGTTGGGCCATCTATTGCTCCTTCGCGAGGGGAGACTATGATGGCCCTCTTTTTATCTCGTGCCAAATCCACGCAACACACATCTAGGCGGGCGAGGAGTAGCCTGCGCCCCCGCAAAGCGCTCGCCGGCGGGGCTGCCCGAAAAACCGTCCCACCGACCCCTTGATCCTGTTGTCTTGCATCTGCCGGCACGACGCTACTTTAGCGGAAGTCCGTCTCCCGAGCGTTACGACGACCGTTACGAGGTGAAAGTTCCGGCGCCACCCCCGCCTCCGCCGCCTGGCCGGGCGTCCACCCTCGCTGATCTGAGAGGTAGAAGCCGGGGCGGCCATCTCCGCGCCGCTCCCGACGCTGACGAGGAACCGAACTCGCCTTAGTTGTTCTCTCGTGGCTGCGAGTCGGTCTACCCCCGCATCGCGTTGTGGGGCCCACCCTGAGACCGAAGACTCCAACGGACCGGCCGACACCACCAACCGTACCACCTGGCCACCGATCGGCCCCAAAGGCCAGGCCGCTATCTCGTCGACCGTCGAGCCTGTCTCTTCTTGCCTCGGGCGCGCAACTCTCGCAACACGCGCTACGGTTCTGCGGTCTCTCGGCGGGCGGCCGGCTCCCTTTCATTGCCGGGGGTGCGGTTGGCCAGGTAGATACCGCAGACGACGAGGGTGGCGCCGAGGAGGAGGGAGAAGCTGAGCCGCTCGTCGAGGAGGAGGGCCCCGATCAGGACCGAGACCAGCGGCACGAAGAACACGTAGGCTGCGACCCGGCTCGCCTCCCCGGCCCGTACAAGCCCGAGCCAGAGCACCCACGCGAGCCCGGTGCCCACGAGGCCAGAGTAGAGAAGGCTCGCGACGTAAGGCCCGGTCCAGGAGATCTCCGCCGGCCGCTCGGTGGCGAGCCCGAGCGCCGAGAGCGCGAACCCGCCCGAGAGGAAGGGCAGGGCGACGGCCCAGAGCATCGAGACCCGCTCCTGCACCCGCTTGAAGTACACGGTCCCGATCGCCCACGATAAGGCCGATCCCACGGCGAACAGGACGCCCGCGGCGGAGATCTCCCCCGAAAACCCCCCTACGCTGACGGCGACTATGCCGGTGAACCCGAGCAGCAGCCCCAGCATCTTGGCCGTAGAGAGCGGCTCGCCGAGCACGAACCACGCGAGAACCCCGATCAGGATGGGCTGCAAGTAGATCACCACCGCCGCCGTCCCCGAGGGCAATAGCATGACCGCGAAGGTCTGCAACCCCAAGAACAGGACCACGTTGAGCGCCGTGAGCAGCGAGAACACCCGCCAGTCGCGGCCCAGGTTCGGCCTCCCGCCCCAAGCGAGGGCCACAGCGGTTATGGTCAGCCCCCCGACGAACGAGCGCATGCCAGCGAAGAGGACGGGCGGCGAGTAGTCCAGCCCGACCTTCACCGCCGCGAACGCCGACCCCCAGAACAGCACAAGCAACGCGAAGGCCGGCACCACGAAGCGACGCCTACCGAGGAACGACACGGGAATTCAGGGCCCGTTAGCCCGGCGGTGGTGAGATAGGATCACCGACTTCACGGCTCAGTCGTAGAAGTTGCGGACCCAGCGGTGGTTTTTCAGGATCTGCACTTGATCCTCCGGGAGACCCTTGCCGTCTCCCACCCGCATGTTACGCTCGACGTTGCGCACGGAGCGCATGCCGGGGATGACCGTCGAGACCGCGGGGTGGCTCAGGACGTAGCGCAGGGCTATCTCCGCCATCTCGTCCTCGCTCGCGCCGAGCTCGGAGAGGATGGCCAGCACCCGGTCGTAGACCTCCTGCTTGCGCTCGCCGCGGAAGTAGTCGTTGCGGAAGTCGCCCTCGTCGAAGGTGGTCTCGGGCGTCACCCTGCCGGTCAGGGCCCCCTCGTCGAAGGGGACCCGCACGATCACCCCGATGTCGTGCTCCTGGCAGGCGGGGAAGAGCTCGTCCTCGGGGCTCTGGTCGAACACGTTGTAGATCACCTGCACCGTGTCGACCACACCCGTCTCGATGAGCCTCGTGGCGTTGGCCGGCTGGTGGTCGTTTATGGAGACGCCGAAGAAGCGGATCTTACCCTCCCGCTTTAACTCCTCGACCGCCTCCTGCCAGTCCCCCTGCCCGATCCAGTCGTCCTGCCACACGTGGAACTGCTGCACGTCAATGGCCTCTAACCCGAGGTTCCTGAGGCTCTGCTCGGTGCACTCCCTGACGTATTCGCCGGGGAAAACCTCCTCGGGGGCGATCCCTGCGGGGGCCGGCCAGACGCGGTTCTTGGGGGGAACCTTGGTCGCCACGTAGATGGTCTCCTCGCGCTCCTTGACGATCTTGCCGACGAGCTGCTCGCTGTGGCCCTCCCCGTAGGCTAGCGCCGTGTCTATAAAGTTGAGCCCGAGGTCGACGGCCAGGTTGAGGGCTTTGAGCGACTCCTCGTCGCGGGCGCCGAGCCAGGCGTCGCCGGCGATGCCCCACGCCCCGTAGCCGATCTCCGAGACCTCGAGACCCGTCCTGCCTAAAGTCCTGTAGTTCACGCGATCCTCCATCCATACCACTCGCCGAATAGTTACTCCTTACCACGGGCGGGCCGCCGCGAAACCGGCTGGCGTCTATAATGCTTCCATGGAGAGGGAGGCCTAAGGGTGCGGATCCTCGACGAGCGCCGCGAGGCGCTGGTGGACCGGGAGCGGGCGCTCCTCGAGGGGGTCGTGGGTTTCCTCAAGGACTTCGGGGCTCCGGCTGACGACGTGGACCTCGTCCGGCGGGCGCTCTCCGACCTCGAGGAGCTCTTTCTGCTCGTCATCGTCGGGGAGTTCAACTCGGGGAAATCGGCGTTCGTAAACGCGCTCTTGGGGGCGGAGATCTCCGAGGAGGGCGTAACGCCGACGACGGACCGCATCACGGTTCTTCGCCACGCGGACGAACCGGCGGAGAGGGAGCGGCGGGACGGGGTGTTGGAGAAGGGCTACCCCAACGAGTTTTTGCGCGAGATCGCCATCGTGGACACGCCGGGGACCAACGCTATTATCCGCCACCACGAGGAGCTGAGCCGCGGTTTCGTGCCGAGGAGCGACCTGGTCCTGTTTGTCACCTCGGCCGAGCGGCCCCTGACCGAGAGCGAGCGCGGGTACCTCGAGCTCATCCGCGACTGGGGGAAGAAGATCCTGCTAGTCATCAACAAGGCGGATCTGCTCGGGGAGGCCTCCAAGGTCGAGCAGGTCCGCTCTTTTGTGGCCGACGGTATCCGCCGGGCCCTCGGCCTGACTCCCCCCATCTTCTTCGTCTCGTCCCTTCTCGCCCGCAAGGCGAAGGCCGCAACCAGCGCCCTCGAGCGCGACGCGCTCCTCGAGGCCAGCGGCTTCGCCGAGCTCGAAGACTACGTAACCGACCTCCTGGACGAGGAGGGGCGGGTGAGGCTGAAGCTGGAGAGCCCGCTCGGGGTGGTCGAGGAGTTGAACCGGCGCTACCGCGGGGCGGTGGAGGAGCGCCTTGGTTTACTCGAGGAGGACTTCAGGACCTCGGAGAACATCGAGTCCCAGCTCGAGCTCTACAAGGAGGACATGAAGCGCGACTTCGAGGCGCGCCTGGCCGAGATCGAGAACATAGTCTTGCGCATGAGCGAACGCGGGGACGCCTGGCTCGAGGAGAACATCAGGCTGGCCAACATCCGCGAGCTCTTCCGCCAGGAGAGGGTGCAGGAGCGCTTCGCGCGGGAGGTGGTCGCCGACACCGAGGACCTCATAGACGAGCGGGTGGACGAGCTCATAGACTGGATGGTAGACCGCAACCTCAAGCAGTGGCGCGCCATAGTCGAGTACGTCAACCGCCGCCGGCGGGCCAGGTACGACGAGCAGTTGATCGGGGAGGTCGGCGACAGCTTCGAGTACAACCGCGGCCAGCTCCTGCAATCCGTCGGCAAGACCGCCCAGAACGTCGTGGGGCGCTACGACCGCGAGCGCGAGTCCGAGCTGCTCGCCACCTCCATCCAGGGAGCCGTCGCCCAGACGGCAGCGCTCGAGGTCGGGGCCGTGGGCATAGGGGCGGTCGTGGTCGCCCTCGCGACTACCCGCTTTGTCGACGCCACGGGGATCATCGCCGCCGCCATAGTCGCGGGCTACGGGCTGTTTATACTCCCAAACCGCCGCCGCAAGGCCCGCGACGAGTTCCGCGAGAAGACGGACACTTTGCGCGAGCGCCTCGGCGAGGTGGTCAGGCGCCAGTTCGAGGCTGAGCTCAACCGCTCCGTCGAGCGGATGCGCGAGGCGATAGCCCCCTACACCCGCTTCGTCCGCACGGAATACGCCCGTATGAGCCGCGCCAACGAGGATCTCACGGCCCTCGACGCGGAGACGCACGCCCTGCGCGGCGAGATCTCGGCCCCAGGCTTGAGCCCGGGCGCCCCTTCCTGAACTCGGGCCCGCGCCCGACGAGGTCCGGCATCCATTGTAGACTCGGACGCCGGAGGCTCCCAGAGAGGCGAAGCCAGGAGGCGAAGAAGATGGCGGACCGCGCGACAAAAGAACGCAAGCTCGTGGCCCTGATGGTCAACGACCTCGGCCACGGCTTCGGAGAAGTGGAGCTGGCGGGGCTCAGGGAGGAGGTGCGCGCCCTGGCGGATGAGGACCTAGACGGGACGCTAGCCGAGAGGCTCGGCCTCCCCCGCCCCGCAGACGAGGAAGCCCTCGACCAGGCCCTGCTGCACGTCGAGGAGCCTGAGGTACTCTCCGGCGAGAGCGGCCTCACCGGCGCCCCGGACATGAGCCACGAGCCGCGCCCCGAGGAGCGCGAGGGCTAGCCCCAGAACCCCCCTCGCCGCCCCGCGGCGTGTCCGGCGGCTGAGAGCCCTCCCCTTCGAGGGGCCGCTCGCAGGCGTACCTCCTGCCGACGGGGGAGGGCCCTGCCACAGAACCCGGCATAGGTGCTATCATTCGCCTTCCTTAGAAATAAGGGGGGAGCACAACGCGCAACATATTGCGGCACTCGCCGCCGGGCGGCGCTACGCCTGGCGACGGGTCAAAAGTACAACGTGTCAGCGCCAGGGAGGTCGGCGCCCGCAAAGGCCGGGGGGTCAGGCTGCCTTACAGGCCTGGTCTCGACGGCCTGCGCGCGCTCGCCGTGATCGCCGTGCTCCTTTACCACGCCGGCCTGGCCTGGATCCCCGGCGGTTTCTTGGGGGTCGAAGTCTTCTTCGTCATCAGCGGCTACCTGATCACCGCGCTGCTGCTCGCCGAGTGGCGGGGGCGGGGCCGGATCGACCTCAAGTCCTTCTGGCTGCGGCGCGCCCGCAGGCTGCTGCCCGCGCTCTACGTGCTACTCGTCGTCACCCTCGCCTACGCTGTGGTCTTTCTGCCAGGCGAGGTGGCGGGGCTGCGCGCCGACGCTCTGGCCGCCTTCGGGTACGTCACCAACTGGTATCTGGTCTTCGGGCAAGAGTCCTACTTCGAGGCCGTCGGCAGGCCGTCGCTGCTCAAGCACCTGTGGTCGCTCGCGGTCGAGGAGCAGTTCTACCTTCTGTGGCCCCTGATCTTCGCCGTCGGCATGGGTGTCGGGGCGACGCGTCTGAGGGCGCGGCGCACGCTGACGGTCGCGGTCACGGTCGCGGTGGCCTCGGCTGTGGCCATGGCCCTCCTCTACGTGCCAGGCGTGGACCCCTCGAGGATCTACTACGGCACCGACACGAGGGCCACGGGGCTGCTCTTCGGGGCCGCGCTCGCCTTCCTCTGGTCGCCCGGCGAGAAGTACCGGCCGGCCGACACCCGCCACCTACGCCTTGGCTTCCCCCGGCGGGGCCGCTTCCGGAGGCGGTGGGGTTGGATAGTCCCGACGCTGCTCGACCTCCTCGGCATCGCCGCGCTCGGCGGGCTCGTCTGGTTCTGCCTCAAGCTGGGCGAGTTCCAGCCGTTCCTCTACCGGGGCGGGTTCGCGCTGGTAGCGCTCATGACCGCGGCGGCGATCATGGTAGTCGTCCACCCGCACACGCGCCTGGGAGCGCGCCTGCTGGGATGGGGCCCGCTGCGCTGGGTAGGGGAGCGGTCCTACGGCATCTACCTCTGGCACTGGCCGGTGTTCATGGTCACGCGCCCCGGCCTGGACGTGCCCTTCGACGGGATGCCCCTCCTCGCCCTGCGCCTGGCCGCCACGATCCTCCTCGCGCACCTCTCGTACGAGTACGTCGAGGCCCCGATCCGGCGCGGCGCGCTGGGACGCGCCTGGAACAGCCTCCGCCAGGCGCGGGGGCTCCGGCGCAGGCAGCTCCTCCGCCGGTGGGCCGCGGCCTCGGCGTCCATCCTGGCGTCGTGCGCCGTGCTCGGCGTCGCGGTCATCCAGGCCGAGCCGCCGGACCAACCCTCGTACCTCGCCTCGATGAAGGCGGTCCACACAGCAACAGGGGTCTCTCCAAACCCCGAGGTCGACAGCTCCCCGAACGACGAATCTCCCAGCCCACAGGAGAGGAGACCGGACCCCGCGGCGATCCCGGCCGGTCCGGAGAGAGACCGAGGCAACGCCGGACCCGAGGCCAGGGGCGCCAGCGAAGCGTCCCGCGCGAAACTCGGGCACAAGAAGGACGCGAAAGAAGGGCGGGCTGCAGGAGAAGAGGGCACGCGGGCCGGCGGGCCGGCCTACACAGGCAGCGTCAGCGCTATCGGCGACTCGGTGATGCTCGGCGCCGTCGGCCGTCTACAGAAGGAGATCCGGGGCCTCGCGGTAGTCGACGCGGAGGTCGGCATGCAGGTCTATACCGCCATCGACATCCTGCGCGCCCGCCAAGCCTCGGGCCAACTCGGCGAGGTAGTGATCGTCCACCTCGGCAACAACGGCACCTTTACCGCCGGGCAGTTCGACGAGATAATGCGGGTGCTCTCGGGCGTGGACAGGGTAGTCTTCGTGAACGTGAAGGTCCCCCGCGCATGGGAGCGGTCTAACAACGAGGTGATCTCCGCCGGGGTCCAACGATACTCCAACGCGGTACTCGTCGACTGGTACTCAGCGACGATCAACCGTCCCGAGCTGTTCTACGGCGACGGCTTCCACCTGAGGCCCCGCGGCCAGCGGGCCTACGCCGACATGGTCTCCATGTACCTCACGGGCCCGTAGACCGGGGCCCCGCGCCCTCAGAGCGCCCTCCCGGCCAGCAGCCGCTCCAGCTCCGCGACGCGCTCCTCCAGCGCAGCGATGCGCTCGTCTTTCTCCCTGCACTTGGCCCGCCAGCGATTCCTTATCCTCTTCTCGAACTCGACCGAGCTCTTGAGGACGCGCCGGTACTCGGCCTCGACCCTGGCGCGCTCCTCCTCTACCCGCCTCTCCACGCTCTCCATACGAGGCCAGTGTACCCCAGGCTCAGGCCCCCGCGTAGCCGCAAGCACACGAAAAAACCGGGGTCGTTACCGACCCCGGTGGTCCGGCTCAGGCGCCGCTGCGGGCCAGCCCTACGAGCTTTCGGAGGTCCCGTTGCTCGAGCCCTCCTGGCCGCCCTCGATCTGGATCCGCTTCGGCTCCTGCACGGCCGCAGCACCGGCGACCCGCACCTCGAGCACGCCGCCGTCGAAGCGGGCGTTGATCTTACTCTCGTCAACACCCTGCGGCAGCGTCATGCTTCTGCGGAACGAACCGTAGCGCCGCTCCCGCACGTAGTAGCCGGACCCCTCCCGCTGCTCCTCGGCCCTGCGCTCGCCAGAGATGGTCAACACCCCGTTGTGGACAGTGATGTCTACGTCCTCGAGCTTCACCCCAGGAAGCTCGGCCCTAACCACGATGTCACCATCCTCGTGCAACACATCTAGCGCCGGAGCCCACCTGGCGGTCTCGTCGAGCTCCCTGCGCCCACCCCTGCGGGCCAAACCGCCCAACGCCTCGTCGAACATCCGGTTCATCTCGCTCTGCATGTCGTAGAAACCCCGGAAAGGACTCAGAGCCATCTCGCCTACCTCCTGTCTCGTACCCCGACCCCCCGCAGGGGAGCCATCCCTTCCAACTGCAAAGGCATTATACCAGCCTAAGACAGTTTGTAAACAGGTTTCAGACAATTTTTTCCTGTTTTTCTACAATTTTTTCCTGCGATGTGTTAGAGTCTGGTTTGAGGCGAGACGAGAGGTATGGCATGGAGCGAAGAGGGGTAGGCAGGAACCTGGTGGCGGTGCGGGAGCGGCGGATGTGGACCCAGGTTCGGCTGGCGCGGGAGGCGGGGATAAGCCCGACCACCGTTTCGGGCATCGAGAGTGGAAGGATCGCGCGCCCCCACTTCGGCACGTTGCGCAAGCTGGCTGGGGCGTTGGGGGTGGAGCCGGATCTGCTCCTGTCCCCTTCCGGCGCGGGGCGGGAGGAGGCTCCTTCGGACCTCTCCCTGGAGTGGTCTATGTCCTCGGGCGATGAGGAATTCGAGCGGGGTTTGGAGGACGCCTCGATCGAGGGGCTAAGCTCCCTCTCCGCCGAGCTCGACGAGGAGGAGCTCAGGCTGCGGCGGCTCTACGGGGAGGCCCGCGGCAGCGAGCAGCGGAGGCTCATCAAGAGCATGATCCGCCAGGTGGCGGCCAACTCCGGCTCCGTCGAGGCCTCGATAGCTGCCCACAAAGACAACCTCCCCCCGGAACGGGGGTCGTCTCGAGACGACCCCCGGGGCGCCCAAGAACCCCCAACGTGAGCCTCCCTGGCGCGCCGGCAGTCTCTCTTCCCGGAGGCGGACGCCCCCTGACGAGCGCGCCGTGAAGAAGAAGTGGCTAATCTGGGACTTCGACGGCACGCTGGCCTACAGGGTCGGCGAGTGGCCCGCCTGGACCCAGGCGCTCCTCGAAGTCCTCGACCGGGAGATCCCCGGCCACGGCGTCGACCCGGATCTCTTCCGTCCCTACTTGCGGACGGGCTTCCCCTGGCACTCGCCGGAGGCCCACCACCCGCACCTCTCCTCCGCCGACGCCTGGTGGGGGGCGCTCGAGCCCCGCTTCGCTGACGCATTCCGGGCGGCCGGAGCCGAGGAGGCCGGGGCGAGCAAGATGGCCAAGGCCGTCCGCCGCGCGTACCTAGATCCGGGGCGTTGGCGGCTCTACGAGGACGCCGTCCCGGCCCTCGAAGGGTTGTCTTCCTCGGGTTGGAAGCACGCGCTGCTGACCAACCACGTCCCCGAGCTACCCGAGATCGCCGGCCGCCTGGGCCTGGATCTCCACGTGGACCGGATCTTCAACTCCGCCCGGACCGGCTACGAGAAGCCGCACCCGGAGGCCTTCCGCGGCGTGCTCGACGCCCTCGGTAGGCCCGAGAAGGTCTGGATGATCGGCGACAACGCCGACGCCGACGTCGGAGGCGCGAAGGCCGCCGGCATACCCGCCGTCCTCGTGCGCAAGCGACGCTACGGGGTAGAGCCCTACTCCGAGGGCCTCGACGGGATCGCCGCGATCGTCGGGGGGTAGGCTAGACGCCGACCTTGACGGGGCGCTCCGGGGGTCCCTCCTCAAGAAGCCCCTCACCAGCGCAGGCAGGTCGGCAGGCGCGAACTCCTCTTCACCGGCGTCTTCTAACTGCCCGAGCGTCCACCAGCGCAACCCGCCGAAGGCGCCGGCCTCGGCGGCCCCGAGGAGCTTGGGCCGTGGTTCGAAGGTGGGCACTTCGGCGAGGAAGTAGCGCTCGATCTGGCGGATGGAGCGCCCC
>JADDPU010000258.1 GCA_016781725.1 Rubrobacter sp.
AGAAGCGTTACGGTTATCCACGACCGAAAAAAGGAGAGAGAATGTGCGGGACGCTCCCTCCCGATGGTACCCTTGGTCAATTCCCACCGGAAGGGGTGAGGGGCCTTGCGAGAGATAGAGACAACGACGATAACGGAGGCGGTGCGCGACCTGTGCATCGAGGCCAACACGCGCCTGCCGCGGGATCACCTCTCCGCCCTCAGGCGCGCGCTCGAGGAGGAGGAGTCCCCGCTTGGGCGGGAGGTGATCGAGCGTCTCCTCGAGAACGCCGAGGTCGCCCGCGAGCGGTGCGTAGCCTTCTGCCAGGACACCGGCTATGCGGTCTTTTTCGTCGAGCTGGGCGGCGAGGTACGCATCAAGGGGGGTGAGATCCAGGCCGCCATAGACGAGGGCGTCCGGCGCGGCTACGAGGAAGGCTACCTCAGAAAGTCTATAGTGAGGAGCCCTCTGGACCGGACCAATACCGGCGATAACACCCCTGCCATCGTCTACTACGAGCCCGTCGCGGGCGACGGCCTGAAGCTCACCATGCTCGTCAAGGGCGCCGGCTGCGACAACATGAGCGCGCTCAGGATGCTAACCCCCGCAGAGGGCCTCCCCGCGATGAAGGATTTCGTCGTAGAGACCATCGAGAGGGCCGGCCCGAACGCCAGCCCGCCCCTCACCGTGGGGGTCGGCATCGGCGGCCCGTTCGAGAAGGCGGCCCAACTCGCCAAAAAGGCCCTGACCCGCCCTTCCGGCGAGCCGAACCCGGACCCCGAGCTGGCGGCACTCGAAGCGGAGCTGCTCGACGCCATAAACGCCACCGGGATAGGTCCCGCCGGCTACGGGGGGACGCAGACGGCGCTCGCGGTCCACATCGAGAGCTTCCCGACCCACATCGCCGCCTTCCCAGTGGCCGTCAACCTCGACTGCCACTCCCACCGCACCGCCTCCGCCAAGCTGTGAGCAGGGAGCCCGTCAGCCTCCGCACCCCCCTCTCGATGGAGGACATCGAGTCTCTGAGGACCGGGGACGTGGTACTCCTGAGCGGGGCGCTCTTCACGGCCCGCGACGCGGCCCACGCCCGCATGAAGGAGGCCATCGAGCGGGACGAGCCTCTCCCATTCGACCCGGAGGGGCAGGTCATCTACTTCACCGGCCCCGCCCCCGCGCGGCCGGGCCACGCGCTCGGCCCGGCAGGCCCCACGACCGCCTCGCGCATGGACCCTTACTCGCCCCTCTTGATCGAACGGGGCTTGAGGGGCATGGTCGGCAAAGGGAGGCGCTCCGAGGCGGTTCTCGAGTCCATGCGGGAGCACGGTTGCGTGTACTTCGGGGCCGTCGAGGGTACGGCGGCGCTGCTGGCGGACCGCGTACAGGAGGCCCGGGTCGTCGCCCACGAGGACCTGGGCGCCGAGGCGGTCATGCGCCTCCTCGTGGAAGACTTCCCCGTCGTCGTCGTCAACGACCTGTACGGCGGCGACCTGTACCGCGAGGGCAGGGAGCGCTGGCGTCGCCCCGCGGGCCGGGGCGGCGACGGTAGCGCGGCGGATCGGTAGCCTCCTCCGGACCCTGACGCAAGAACCGTCGCTCTGTTGGGCTAAGGACACTGGCGCTCCTCGCGGATCACCGCGCCTTCGGCCGGACCGAGCCTGGAGAGGCGCCGCGGGCCTCGGTCCTTCGCCGTGCAGGTAGTGGGCCTGATGGTGCATACTTAAGGTGTCCTGCGCGGGAGGTTGGTGGGGTAAAACGCGATGGGTAGTCTGCTCGCCGAACTTGCGAGATTGGTCGTCGACGTCGTCCACTCTTTCGGGTACGTCGGGGTCTTCGTGCTGGTGTTGTCGGGGAGCCTCTTCTTGCCGATCCCCACGGAGCTGACGCTCCCGCTCTTCGGGTTCCTGGTCGGGCAGGGGCGTCTCTCGTTCGGGGTGGTGCTGCTGACGGCGACGGCTGCGAGGGTGGCCGCCGCGCTGATCTTCTACTCTTTAGGGCTCAGGATCGGCGAGGAGCGGTTGCGGCGGCTGATCGAGCGGGTAGAGCGGACCAAGCTCCTCTTCGGTTCGGACCTCGACCGGGCGCGCGCTGCCTTCGGGCGCCACGGCGGCAAGGCCATCCTCATAGGCCACCTCATCCCGGGCGTTGGGGCCCTGATCTCGGTGCCCGCGGGCCTCGGGCGCATGCCCATCCGGTGGCGATTTTTGGGCTACACCGTCGTCGGGGCCACCGTCTGGACCGGGACGCTGGTAGGGCTGGGATGGGCTCTCGGCAGGCGGTGGAGGGTGGTGGAGCTGTACGCGTCGTTTCTCGGGTTCGCTGTGCTGACCATCCTTCTTATAGCGATTCTGTGGTTTCTGTGGCGCCGGTGGAGGGCCCACAGATGAGCGGCAGCGGTGATGGGTTGGGGACCCCGCGGCGGCCATGAGGGACTTCTTCTCGGACCTGAGGGAGATCGTCGGCCCCGGTACCGTGGCGCGGTTGCTGCTCAAGGTGCGCGAGAACGACCTGCTCGGGCTCGCGGGCCAGCTGACCTACTTCTTCCTGCTCTCCTTCTTCCCCTTCCTGATCTTTCTGGTCGCGGTGGCGGGGCTCGTGCTCGACGACCCCGAGTCGGCGGTGCGGCGTCTGATCAGCGAGTCTGCGGGCTTCCTGCCCAGGGAGGCGGTCGAGCTCCTCGTGGCCTACCTTGACCGGACCTTGCGCGGCTCGGGCTCGGGCGTGCTCCTCTTCGGCATCATCACCACGCTGTGGATGGGCTCCGCGGCCTCGATCTCGATCACCAAGGCGGCCAACCGGGCTTACGGCCTCGTCGAGACCCGGCCGTTCTGGAAGCTGCGCGGCACCTCGGTCCTTTTGGCACTGGGTTTCACCCTTCTGGTTGCGACCCTCTCGCTCCTGGTCTTCGGGGTGGAGATCTACGTGGAGAGGTTCGGCGGTCCGTTCGGCGCGCTCCCGGCCGTCTGGCGCGTCGGGCGCTGGGTGCTCGCGTTCGTGGTCGTGACCACAGCCTTGAGCGTCCTCTACTACCTGGCCCCCGACGCCCGGGTGCCGTTCAAGTGGATCACGCCCGGGGGGTTCACGGCGACGGTCCTAATGTTCGTCGCGAGCACGGCGCTGAGCTTCTACGCCTCGAGGCTCGGCAACTACGACCAGGTCTACGGCCAGCTCGGGGCGGTGATAGTGTTCATGCTCTGGCTCTACGCCGTGGGGCTC
>JADDPU010000317.1 GCA_016781725.1 Rubrobacter sp.
CGCGTGCAGATCGGAGGAGTCCCTGATGCCCCCGATCCTCTCCTCCATAAGCCCGTCGGCTGAGACCAGGAAGAGCGGGCTCTCCCCGGGGTGGCGCCCCAATAACTTGAACGCCGCCCGCGCCACCGACCGACCGAGGCCCTCGAAGGCGTCCGCGCGCAGGTACACGGGGTCGGGGCCGGGCTCCAGGTGGAGCTCCTCCATCTCCAGGGCCACGATGCGGGGGATGCCCTCCTTCAGCTCTACCTTGCCCTTGACCTTGAGGACGGCGTCCTCGCGCACGCACCCCGAGCACTTGGCGTAGACCCGCGGGAAGACCATGACCTCGGCGAGCCCGCGCGTGTCGTCGAGCTGGAGCATAGCCATGATGTCGCCCTTGCGCGTTGTGTTGGTGCGCACGCTAGTCGCGAGCCCCCCGACCCACACTATGGCCCCGTCGCGTTGGCCTTCCAGCTCCGAGACGGTAGTGTCCGTGTGCTTTTTGAGCTTGTGCAGGACGGGGCGCAAGGGGTGGTCGGAGACGTAGAGGCCTAAGGTCTCCTTCTCCCACTCCAGACTCTCGCGGTGGTCCTCCTCTACGGGCGGGAACTCGGGTTTGGGCGGCGCGAGCTCCGCCGCCTCGAACATAGAGAACTGGTCCTCGCAGGCGCCCTTGAGCCCTTTGGTCGACCGCTCGACGGCCTTCGCGTGGACGGCGAGCATGGCCGCGCGTGAGGGGCCTACGTTATCGAAGGCCCCGCACTTTATGAGGGATTCGAGCGTGCGCTTGTTGTAGGTCTTGAAGTCCACCCGCTCGCAGAAATCGAAGATGTCGGCGAAGGGGCCGCCCTCCTCGCGGGCGGCGATGATCGCGTCGACGCAAGAGTCCCCGACGTTCTTGACGGCCGAGAGCCCGAACCGGATGGTCTCCCCCACCACCGTGAAGCGCCGCCCGCTCTCGTTCACGTCTGGCGGCAAGACCTCTATCTTCATCGCCCGCGCCTCGGCGACGTACTGGGGCACGCGGTCCTTGGTGTTCATGACGCTGCTCATGAGGGCTGCCATGTACGCCTGCGGGTAGTGCGCCTTGAGGTAGGCCGTCTGGAAGGCGAGGAACGAGTAGCAGGCTGAGTGGCTCTTGTTGAACGAGTAGCCGCCGGCCTTCTCCATCCAGTTCCACAGCTCCTCGGCGCCCTCGACCGGGACCCCGCTCTCCGAGCACCCTTCCATGAACTTGTCCTTGAGGGTGGCGAGCATCGCCGCGTTCTTCTTGCCGATGGCCTTGCGCAAAGTGTCGGCCTCGCCCGGGGTAAAGCCGCCCAGAGTCTTGGAGATCTCCATGAGCTGCTCCTGGTAGGCGGCCACGCCGTAGGTCGGCTCCAGGATAGGCTTCAGGCGCTCGTCGAGGTACTTGACGCTCTCCGGGTCGTGCTTGCCGCGCTTGAAGTTGGGGATGTAGTCCATGGGCCCGGGACGATACAGGGCGTTGAGCGCCACGAGGTCGTCGAAGCGGTCGGGGCGGACCTCCTGGAGCATCCGCTGCATTCCGCTCGACTCGAACTGGAAGACCCCGAAGGTGTCGCCCCTGGCGAAGAGCTGTAAGGTCTTCTCGTCGTCTAAGGGGATGGCGCCTATCTCCACCTCCTCCCCGGTTGCAGCCTTTATTGTCTCGAGCGTCTCCTCGATCACGTCGAGGTTCCTGAGGCCCAGGAAGTCCACCTTGAGGAGCCCCAGAGCCTCCACGTCCGACATGGGGTGCTGGACCATCACGGCCCCCTCGTCCTTGGCGACGCGCTGGAGCGGCACGATATTCGTCAGGGGCTCCTCTGAGATGACGACGCCAGCGGCGTGGGTGCCGGCGTGGCGGGCGAAGCCCTCTATCTCGAAGGCGGTGTCGAGTACCTGCTTGGCAGCCTCGTTCTGGTTCACGAAACCCATGATCTCGCGCGCCGCCCCCGGGTGCTTCTCCCCTGGGACGTAGGAGCCGTTCTCCTGGCGCAGGACGTCGCGCAAGGTGGTCCCTACCGGCTTATCCGGGATGAACTTGGCCAGCTTGTCCGTGTCTGAGTAGGGGTACTGGTAGATCCTTCCAGAGTCCCTTATGGCGGCCTTGGCCCCGATGGTCCCGAACGTGATGATCTGGGCCACGTGCTCGTGCCCGCCGTACTTGTCCGTCACGTAGCGCATAACCTCGGAGCGCCCCGAGACCGAGAAGTCTATGTCCACGTCCGGCATGTTGATGCGGTCGGGGTTCAGAAAGCGCTCGAAGAGGAGGGAGTACTGCAAGGGGTCGAGGTCGGTTATCTCGAGGGCGTAGGCGACGATGGAGCCGGCCGCGGAGCCGCGCCCGGGGCCGACGGCGATCTTTTTGTCCTTCGCGTACTTCACGAAGTCCCACACGATCAAGAAGTAGTCGGCGAACCCCATCTTCCCGATGGTCGAGAGCTCGAACTCGAGCCTCCGGCGCACCTCCTCGCTCTTCGCCCGCTCCCCGTAGCGCCGCACGAGCCCCCGCTCGCACTGCTCCCTCAGATACTGGTCGGCAGTGTACCCTTCAGGCTTCGGGAAGTTCGGCAACCTCGTCTTGCCGAGCTCGATGCCCACGTCCTCGACGGTCTCGACCACCTTGATGGTGTTCTCGAGCGCCTCGGGGTGGTCGGGGAAGAGACGGGCCATCTCCTCGACAGGTTTCACGTAGAACTCCTCGCCGGAGAACTTCATCCGGTTCGGGTCGCTGTGGAACTTGCCGGTGCCGATGCAGAGCAGCACGTCGTGCATCCTGGCGTCGGAGCGGGCCGTGTAGTGGGAGTCGTTGGTAGCGACGAGCGGGATGCCCGTCTCTTTGTGGAGCCGGATCAGGCCCTCGTTCACGCGCCGCTGGTGCTCGATGCCGTGGTCCTGCAGCTCCAGATATACGTCGTCGAAGATCTCAGCGTACTCGAGCAGGAGCCGCCGCGCCTCGTCGGGCCGCCCCTCCAGTATCCGGGTCGGAACCTCGGCCGAGAGACACCCGGAGAGGCAGATGATCCCCTTGCCGTGCCTCCTTAGCATCTCCGCATCAACCCGCGGCTTGTAGTAGAAGCCCTCGAGGAACCCGCAGGTGGAGAGCTTCATGAGGTTCTTGTAGCCCTCGGCCGTGCGGGCTATGAGGGTCAGGTGGTAGTAGGGCGCGCGGCTGCGATCCTTGCGGTCGGCAGTGACGTAGACCTCGCAGCCCATGAGGGGC
>JADDPU010000015.1 GCA_016781725.1 Rubrobacter sp.
TCACCGGGGGCGCGTCCATGTGGCGCACCCCGAGCAACCTGAGGACGCCCTCGGTCGAGACGCTGAGGAACCAGACGGCGGGCGCGGTTATAGCCGAGAGCAGGCGCATCGGCCCGGCCACGCGCGCTGCCACCGCCTCCGCGCCGTTCAGGGCGAGGCGCTTGGGCACGAGCTCGCCGATGATCAGGGAGAGGTAGGTGATCGCCGCCACCACGGCGCCGAAGGCGAGGGGCCCGGCGTAGGGCGCCAGCCAGGGCACGCCGCGCAGCGCTTCGGCCAGGGGCCCCGCGAGCGCTGCCCCCCCGAAGGCGCCGGCCAGGACCCCGACCAACGAGATGCCGATCTGCACGGTGGAGAGGAAGCGGTTCGGCGATTCGGCCAGCTCAAGCGCAGCCCGCGCCCCCCTGTCGCCGGCCTCGGCGCGCTGTCTGAGCCGTGCCTTGCGCGAGGAGACCAGCGCGGTCTCCGACATGGCGAAGAAGCCGTTGAGGAGGGTCAGGACCAGTATGACCGCGATCTGCAACCCCACGCCCAGCATACGGGTGCCTTGTACCCGGGGAGGAACGATTCCCAATCCACCTTGGGTACCCGAGCGCGTGGAAGAATCCCTGTGTAGGTGTCAAGCCGCGGAGCGGCTCTCGAGGTGGTTCCGTCACGCAGCATCGCCCAGAGGACGTCGACCCTCCGGTACGCCAGCGCGCTGAGAGCTCCCAGGGTCTCTCGCCTTCGGCCTCTTGCGATCCTACCGGCCCATCGTGGTGCCGCCCTGCATCATGGTGGTTTCACCAGGCTGCATCATCGTGGTGGGGCCGGGTTGCATCATGGTGGTTCCACCGGGCTGCTGGTCGGCGTCCCCCTCGCCTCCTCCTTGTTGCTGGACGACCTCCAGGTTGATCTGCCCGACGCCGCCCGTGACCTCGACCGTTAGGGTGGCGTCCGAGTCGCCGTAGGCGTCGTTGACGTAGGCTTTGCCCTCTCTGCGAAGGCCCTCGACGTTGACCCGTCCGAGGCGGGTGCCGGCGTCGACCTTCACGCCCATCCGGCTCGGCAGCAGCACCGTGACCTGGCCGGCGCCACCCCGCACGACGGCCCTCACGTCCCGATCCCAGTCGCCAGAGAGGTCCAACCTGGTGGATCCCGCCCCCACGTCGAGGTTGAGGCCCGTCAAGGCGAGGTTGTCCAGGTCCAGGTTGCCAACCCCACCCCCCATCTGCACCGCGAGGTTCACGGGCACCTCCTCGTTGAGGCTCACGTCCCACTCGTTGCGGACGTCGCGGGTTGGGACGCCCTCGGTCAGGCCCCGCTGGCGCACGCTGAGCTCGCCCGAGTCGCCGACGACCTCGTAGTCCACCCCGGGCTTCCAGGCGGCTACGTTGTAGGCGAAGTCGGCCTCCATCAGCCGACCCTCCCCGACGCCGCCGCCCACGTCCAACTCTCCCACGGCGAGCCTGAGGTTGACCTGCACCGACTCGGCGTTCTCTACTTCGACCGAGCGCGTCTGGGTTCGCAGCTCCCCCACCTCGACCCGCTGCGGCGCGACGCCGCAAGCCCCCGTCAAGAAGACCGCCGCGGCCACCGCGGCGGCGAAAAGATGCGCGGCCCGTACCATCCCGACCCCTTTGCTCGTGAACTTGCCTCGTACGGGCACCGCTGGAACCCGAGTCCCGCCGCGGTCATGATAACCCCTGCCGCCGATGAGAGTCTTCCGGCAGGCCTGATCCCCCGACACTATGGGAGGTGGTGGCGGGCAACTACCGCCTTCGGGTGGGAGTAAGCCAGTCGGCACAACGACGCGCTTGCTGTTCTACGCGGTAGTAGGGCAGGACGGCGTTGCCAGCCCGTTAGAAGCGGTCCTCTAGCGAGCGTCCCGCAAGACCCTCTTCCAATAGCATGCCCGGGCGGACACCCGGGCATGCTACGTCCGTCGAGGGGCTGTTCCCGAGGGCTCAGGAGGGAGCCGTGGCAGACCCTTCTTTGCTCTCCTCCCCCTTTTGGATTGCCTCATCGAGCAACCCTTGGGCCTCCTCTGCACCCTCCCACCCGAGCGCGCCGATGTCGCTGCCCTCCAGGTCCTTGAAGACTTCGTAGAAGTGCTCTATCTCCTTGAGCAGGTGCTCGGGCACGTCGGAGATGTCTTCGTACTCGGCGAAGCGCGGTTCCCGCACTGGCACCCCGAGCAGCTTCTGCTCCGGACGGCTGTCGCTCGACTGTATGGTGAGCACCCCGATGATCCTCGCCTCGACGAGGCAGCCGGGGAACGTGCTCTGGTCAACCAGCACCATCGCGTCGAGAGCCTCGCCGTCTGCGCCGCGCGTCCCTGGCACGAACCCGTAGTCCGTCGTGTAGTGCACCGACGAGTGGAGCGTGCGGTCCAGCGCGATGACTCCCAAATCTTCGTCGTACTCATACTTGTTCTGGCTGCCCTTCGGTATCTCCACGAACACGTTGACCGTCTCGTCCGAAGAACGGGCGGGTATGTCGTTAACGTCCAAGCGCTCTCCTCCTGTTGGGGTCTGGCGAGCCGGCCTGCCCTACTCCCTTTGGGGGTCCGCCCTGCGGTCCCGGCGTCTTATGCAGTAGCCCCGCTGGGGCCGTGGACGTGCTCGCCTTGGATCTGCCTCTCGGGATACTCGCCGTCCACATGCTACCGCACCCACCCGGGGAGCGCTTGGTCACCCCAGACCCTCAAGCGCTCGTCGCGACCCCACCCTCCCTCCTTACTCCGCCCATCCAGACGCGTCTCCAAGACGGCTACCACCCCAGAATATTCTATTCGCTGGCGGAGGCTCGCGCGCCTGGGGGTGCGGCTCAGGCCTGATACCGGGCACGGGCTCGAGCATCATCCCCATGGACATCTGCGCGGTGGACAACACCAGCAGGAACACCCAGGCCTCCACCCACCAAGACGCGGTGAAGAGCTCTCCCTCCTCGAGCACCAGCCAGGAGATGACGCCAGAGTACGAGGGCCAGGTTCGCTCCTACTACCGCCTGTAAGGCGCCAAGAGCGAGAAGCCGGGCCCGAACGTAGGAGGGGTAAAGGTAAGTGCCCGGCTACACGTTGCTACGCGGCTACGCTCGGAGAGTTTCGCCGACGCAGCCAACGCCCGCACCCCGTAGAGACCGCGTCCACTCCGCCGGCTGGTGTGTTTAGGTCTTGGTTGTGTTTCGGGCACTTTCGTTTCGGGTATGATTAGCTCGACTTTAGCCA
>JADDPU010000199.1 GCA_016781725.1 Rubrobacter sp.
GTGCTGGTCTCTCGCGCCGTAGCCGTCGTGCCGCTGGTCTCGGCGCTCGAGCGGTTCGCAGGCATCCCGCCGGTAGGGAGGCGCAACGAGGCGGTCCTGATCTGGGGCGGGCTGCGCGGAGGGGTGGCGCTCGCTCTCGCACTCGCCCTTCCCGAAGCCCTGCCTCAGCGCGAGACGTTCATCGCCATGACGGGCGGTGTGGTGCTCGCGACATTGCTCCTCAACGCGACGACGATCTCATGGCTCGTGCACCGCCTCGGGCTCGACGAACCGAGCCGCTCCGAACGGTTCCTGGCTGGCGTAGCACGCCTATCGGGCGTGCAGGCGGCTCGTGAGCGCTTAGAGAACCTGGGTCTCGAGGACCCCACCATCTCGTCGCAGCTCGACCTCGCCGAACGCTCGGCGCGCGAGGAGCTCGAACGCATCGAGCTCGACGAGGAGGAGCAGCTCCGGGTCGTCACGCGTCGGGGCCTCTTTGTCGAGCGCGAGAGCTACCAGCACCTGAGCGACGGCGGCCTCTTGCCGCCCTCGGCCACGCGCACCCTGCTGCACGAGGCCGACGACCAGATCGAGGAGGCGGGCTTGGGCCGACCCTCGGAGGAGTTCCTACGACGCCGGGAGCGTCCGAAGGTCGATCGGCTCGCGCAGAGGCTCACCGGGTGGCTGCCAGAGCCTGCGGGGCAGGACCCCACCGAGGTCGCCTACGCCGAGGCGAGCGCCCGGCGGCTCGCCGCGCGACGCACGGGCGAGGCGCTCGAGCTCTTCGAGCGCCTGCCGGGCATCGAGTCGTCGGTAGTAGAAGACGTGAAGGAGACGTTCGGACGATGGGAGCAAGAGGCGATCGCCTCGCTTGAAGAGCTCGACCGCGAGATAGGGCAAGGCGGGCGCGAGCTGCGCCGCCACCAGGCCGAAGCCCTCAGCCGCGTCGCCGCCACCGACGCGCTGCGGGAATTCGCCGAGGTGGGGCTGCTGCCCGAAGCGATCGTGAGCCGTTCGGCTCGGTCGGTCGCCACAGAGGAAAAACCGGACGGGTAGTTGGAGCACCAGCTTTCCCTCTTCCCTCTCGGCGGCAACGCGCACGGCACTCGCGCGACGGCCCAGAGTACACCATCGTGGATGCAGCAGGCACTACACAAGGCACTACACAATTAACCGGGAGAGGCAGAGCGTTTGTCGAGCCCACAACGAGCACCACGCGAAGTTCGTCAGCGAGCACCCCGCAGAGGAGGGCTCAAGGGGGAGCTCGCGCTAGCCGCGCTTCCCACCCTGACGGTCTTGGCGGTCTTTTTTCTGGTGCAGGTGTTTACCCAGCAGACCTTCCTGTTCGCCTCCCTTGCCTCGAGCGCTTTTCTCATCTACAAGGAACCCGAGAACGGCATGAACCAGGTAAAGACCCTGGTGCCCGCCCACCTCACGGCGGCAGTGGTGGGCTTGGGAACCTTCTTCGTCTTCGGCGAGGGCTTACTGGCAGGCGGGGTATCCATGGCCTTGACCATCGCGCTGCTGGTCACCCTGGGCATCGTGCACCCGCCGGCGGTCTCTAGCTCCCTGGCCTTCGCGTTTCGGGCCCATCAGGAGAGCGAGTTCGTTATATTCCTGCTGGCCGTATCCATGGTAGCCGCTCTCTTCATTATCGAGCGGTTCACGGTGGTACTGCTACACAGGTATGAAAGGCGGATGCGCGAATCCGGATAGCTGGATCCCTCGTAGGAAGTGATAGCGGTGTCCATAAAGGTTGATCCACTTCTCGAAAGGCACTGTTTCGGAGGTGTTCAAGAGGCGTAAGAGCACCCAACTTAGCATTCGGCGCCTATAGATGATCTGGAGCTCAATGCTACCGAACACCACTATGAGGAGTTGCCTCCGCTGTGTCGGTCGCCTAAGGCTCGCCGCTCTGGATGAAGCGATCCAGGCGCGCGACTTGCTCGCCCGTACCGAGCACGATCAGTGTGGTGCCGGGCAGGATCTCGTCATTGGGCGAGGGAGCGGTGTCGAGGTCACCCTCCTCGTCGAGAACGGCCACGATTTTCGCCCCCGTCTGCTCAGCCGCTTTGATCCGACCGGACGCGCCTGCCTCAAGCGGTGAGCCTGCCGGTACCTCGATCTCTTCCAGGCTGAGCTTGAGGCCCCTCTTGTTGTGCGCGACCACGTCCAGGAAATCGACGATCTCCGGTTGGATGGCGAAGGCCGCCAGGCGCCGCCCCTCCACAGCGTAAGGTGATAGGGAGCGATCCGCCCCCGCCTGCTTGAGCTTGGTGGCACTCTCCTCGGAGTTAGCGCGGGCGACGATGCGCAGCTCTGGGTTCATCTTGCGCGCGGAGAAGGTCACGAATAGGTTGTCGGCGTCCGAGTCCACCGCGGCGACCAGACCCTTTGCCCGCTTTATGCCGACGGCCTCCAGCACGGCGTTGTCCGAGGCGTTGCCGCGCAGGGCGAGGTAGCCGTCCTCCAGACACCGCTCTACCTCTGACTCCTTCTCGTCGATGACCACGAAGTCGACGTCCTCGTTTGCAAACTCCTCGGCGATCTTTCGTCCGACGCGGCCGTAGCCGCACAGGATGTAGTGCCCGTTGAGCTTGCCGATCGCGTCCTCCATCCTCCTCCTCGCAAAGTAACCACGGATAGTCCCCTCGAGCACCAGCTCGACGAAGGAGCTGGTGGCGTAGACGAGCACGCTCGCGCCAGTGATTATAAGGGCCATGGACCACAGGCGTCCGGGGGTGCCAAGGGCGTTGACCTCCCCGTAGCCGACCGTGCTGATGGTTATCATCGTCATGTACAGGGCATCCAAGAAGCCCCAACCCTCCAGGACCATGTAACCCGCCGTCCCACCGACGACGATCGCGCCCAGCGCAAGGGCCGCTTTGCGAAGGCGGCTTAGAGCCCGGCGCATCTGGGCCGCTCGGTCGGTAGGAAGCTCTCGATCGCGTCGCGGCTGTTCCTGTGGCATCGTGCCGATTATAGCTTTTGACCGGATACCCGCTGAACCTTACGCGGCGGCTACGTGGCCGGGCACATGGCGACCCGCCAGGTCGTCAAACATGGCCTCCTGACAGCGCTGTTGGTTCTAGCGGTAGTTTGTTGGGACGGGAACGCAGGCTAGGATCGCTCGAAATATGCTTGCTAGATCGCCGTAAGTATGAGCTAAGTGAGCCACAGGTCAAGCTCCCCCGAAGTCGCAATCGATCCAC
>JADDPU010000129.1 GCA_016781725.1 Rubrobacter sp.
TGGGTCCTCGCCCGGGAATACGCCAACGCCTACACGGACTCTCTGGGCTCCACCTTCGCCTGCTAATCGGGAAACCTGGGGGAGGCGCAGCGGGGGACCAACCGGTAGCGGAAGCTGGCACGTTCGTGGGATGGTCAGGAGGCTCGGGACGCGACGACCCGGCCCCCCTTTTTGGTGTATCCTCTTACAAAGTTACAAAGTGTAGAGGGAAGGAGAATGCATGAGTTTCGGCAACGGTAACGGCGCAGAGATAGTCATCTCGACACCCTTGAGGACGGCCATAGGCACCTACGGCGGCGCGCTCAAGGAAGTTCCGGCGACTGACCTCGGGGCCACGGTAGGCAAAGAGGTCATCGAGCGCTCTGGGATCGAGGGCGAGCAGGTAGACCAGGTCATAGTCGGCAACATCCTCTCCGCGGGCCAGGGGATGAACCCCGGACGCCAGGTGGGCATGAAGACCGGGCTGCCGGTCACCACCCCGGGGATGACCCTCAACAGGATGTGCGGCTCGGGCTTGCAGGCCATAGTCTCGGCGGCCCAGGAGATCGCCCTCGGCGACGCGGACGTGGTGCTTGCCGGCGGTATAGAGAACATGGACCGGGCGCCGTTCCTGCTCGATAAGGCCCGCTACGGCTACAGGATGGGGATGCCCAAGGCCGACATCTACGACCACCTGGTCTACGACGGCCTGTGGGACGTCTTCAACGACTACCACATGGGCGTTACGGCGGAGAACGTCGCCGAGCAGTACGGCATAACCCGCGAGGAGTCCGACGCTTATGCTGTGCGCAGCCACCAGCGGGCCGCCAAGGCCAACGAGGAGGAGCTCTTCGAGGGCCAGATCGTGCCGGTCGAGGTCAGGCAGAAGAAGGAGACCATCCAGTTCACCACAGACGAGCACGTGCGCCCGAACGCGAGCGTCGAGGGCCTGCTGAAGCTCAAGCCGGTCTTCAAGAGGGACGGCGGCACGGTCACCGCGGCGAACGCCAGCGGCATCAACGACGGCGCCGCGATGATGCTCGTCACCAACTCGCGCAAGGCCGAGGAGCTTGGCCTCCCCGTCGCCGGCCGGCTCGTCTCGGCCGCCGTGGCCGGCGTTGACCCTTCGGTGATGGGTACCGGCATGATCCCCGCCTCCCGCACGGCGCTCAAGAAGGCCGGGCTCTCCGTAGACGACCTTGACGCCGTCGAGGCGAACGAGGCCTTCTCCTCGATCGCCATCGCCGTCGGGCGCGAGCTCGAGGTGCCCGAGGAGAAGCTCAACCCGGTCGGCGGGGCGGTCGCACTCGGACACCCCATCGGGGCGACCGGCGCGGTCCTGACGGTCAAAATCCTGCACCACCTCGCCCGCACCGGCGGCCAGTACGGCCTCGTGACGCTGTGCATCGGCGGCGGTATGGGCATCTCAGCCATCTTCGAGCGCGTGTAGCAGTAGGTCGAAGGCTTTAAAACTCGCGGCGCCCGGAACTATTCCGGGCGCCGCGAGTTTGTTGCTCATGACTCTTTTCAAGACTGGCCGAGGCTGGTGGGGTTCCCCTCTAGCGGAGGTTTTACAGCCGGGGGTCGACCGGTTCGCTCTCCAGGGCCAGCACGCCGAAGACGCATTCGTGGACCCGGTAGAGTGGCTCCCGACGGACGAATCGTTCCAGGGCCTCTATGCCCAGGGCGAACTCCCTGAGAGCGAGAGAGCGTTTGGTTCCGAGTCTCCGGCTCCGGAGCCGCTCCAGGTTTCCGGGAGCCGTGTACTCTGGACCGTAGATAATCCTCAGGTACTCCCGGCCCCTACACTTCACGCCGGGCTGCACTATTCCGCGCTTCCCTCCGGCCACGAAATCGAGGGGCTTGACCACCATCCCCTCGCCGCCGCGGTCTGTGATCTCCTCCCACCAGCGGGTCCCTGCCTCTATGCTCTCCGGGTCCGTGGTCTCGACCGTCGTGTGAGAGGTGGCGAGCAGTAGCCCCGGGTCCGCCTCGCAGAGTTTCGTCAGCATCCCGATGTGCCAGCCGTGATCTTTATCTGTGTGGACTGCTCCCTCCGTGGCAAGCAGGTGGAACGGCGCGAGCCTGAGATCTTCCAGAGAGCTTACCGGCCAGGAATAGCGCCGATACGCAGCCACGTAGCGGCCGACGGCCTCCACGCGCTCGCGGTAACGTTCCTGCAAGGCGCCAACGTCCCGACCAGACGACGCGGCGGTTTCCAACGTTCTTAGAGACTCGGACAGCGCGGGGCGGGCGGCGGCCCCGACAGCAGCGTACTGCCCGCGCAAGAGTTCTGCGGCCTTGGCCGACCAGGGCATGATCTCGCAATCCAGGCAGACCCAATCGGTATCCAATTCTTCCCAGATCCCGGTGCGATCCAGCGCGTCACGCAACCTCGTGAGCAAGCCATCCTCCAACGCGGCGTCTTCGAAGAAGCTTCGTCCGGTGCGCGTGTAGCAGGCCCCCGCGCCCTCGGGGACGCCGAAGCGGGCGCGGGGTGTCCGCTCGTCCCGGCAAACGACGACCACGGCACGCGAGCCCATGTGCTTCTCCTCGCATATCACCTTAGGAACGCCCTGCCGACAGTAGTACGCGAACGCCTCCGCAGGATGCTCCAGGAGGTCGAACCGCTGGCTTGCCTCTGAGGGTGACATGGCCGGCGGCAGGTACACCAGCCAGCGCGGATCTATGCCGAAGCGGCTCATAACCTCAAGCGCCGCCGCGGCGTTCTCTTCCCTGATGGTTACGTTCCGTTGGAGGCGGGTCGGGATTATGCGCTTACCCGCGACGTCCCCGATGTCCAGTAGGTCGTCGTGCAGGCGCTCCTCGGCAACGGGCGGCGCCGCGGCGTCCACAGCCAGGAAGGGTTTGGCGGGCCGGTAGTAAGTGTGCCTGGCCGGCACCGAGACCAGATCTCTCTCCGGGTATCGCAGGGCGGTGAGCTTGCCGCCGAAGGCGCAGCCGGTGTCGATGTTGATCGTCTTGTTTCTCCACTCGGCTTCGGGTACGGGCGTGTGGCCGTAGACCACCATCGCCCGCCCACGATACTCCTCGGCCCAGTCGTAACGTACCGGCAGGCCGAACTCGTCCGTCTCGCCGGTCGTCTCCCCGAAGAGCGCGAAGTCTCTGACCCTGCCAGAGGCCCGTCCCTGCAGGGACTCTTTCAATCCGGCGTGGGCGACGACCAGATCTCCGCCGTCCAGGACGTAGTGACCGACGAGACCGTCGAGAAACGCGGCGACCTCATCGCGGAACTCCGGCGGTTCTTCTTCGAGTTGGGCAAGCGTCTCAGCTAGCCCGTAGGCGATACGCACATCTCTGCCCCGCAGCTTGCGCGCCAGTTTCACGTCGTGGTTACCGGGGATGCACAGCGCGTCTCCCGACGCGACCATCCCCATGACGAGGCGCAGCACGTCGGGCGTCTTCGGCCCGCGGTCGACCAGGTCTCCAAGGAAGACAGCACGCCGCCTTTCGGGGGACCTGACAGTGTAGCCTGCTCCGTCGGGCGCCGCGGAGACCACGTAGCCGAGCCGGTCGAGGAGTGAGATCAACTCGTCCGCGCAACCGTGCACGTCGCCGATGATGTCGAAAGGGCCGTGCTCATGCTTGAGGTTGTTCCACAGGCGCGTCCGCTCGACCACTGCCGAGTCGACCTCTTCTGGCGAGGAGAGGACGAAGACGTGCCTGAAGCCCTCGCGTTTGAGGCTCTTGCGCGAGCCTCTGATCTGCCTGCTCTGCCGAGCCACCACGTGCGGGCCGAAGTTCCGGTCGGGGCGCTCCCGATTCCGTTCGTGACAGAGCTTCTCGGGCAGGTTCAGCACTACCGCGACCGGCAGGACGTTGTGCTCGCGCGCGAGCGCGACGAGCGGCGCGCGAGCCTCCCGCTGTACGTTCGTCGCGTCTACAACGGTGAGCCTGCCCGCGGCCAGGCGCTTCGCGGCGATGTAGTGCAAGACCTCGAAGGCGTCTCTCGTGGCTGCCTGATCGTTCTCGTCGTCCGAGACCAGCCCGCGGCAGAAGTCCGAGGAGAGTACCTCTGTAGGCCTGAAGTGCTCTCTGGCGAAGCTGGACTTGCCCGAGCCCGATGCCCCGACGAGCACCACCAGGCACAGTTCGGGAAGGGAGATCTTCATCCGTCACCCCCCTGATCCCGCGCCGACTCACGCACGAAGATGGCCATCTGGGTCGGCGGTCCCACGACGGCATCCTCGGTCCCGACGGGGAGGAAACGTACCCTGTAGCCGGAGCGCTCCGCCACGCCTTCCGACCATGCCCGGAACTCGGCCCGGCTCCACTCGAAGCGATGGTCTCTGTGGCGGAACTCGCCGGCCGGCAGGGTCTCGAAGTTGGCATTGTACTCGGCGTTGGGGGTGGTCAGGACCACGGTACGAGGCCGGGCGGAACCGAACAGCACGCGCTCGAAGGCGGCGAGACGCGGCGGGTCGAAGTGTTCGATCACCTCGACCACGGCAGCGGCGTCGTAGCCTGAGAGCCTTCTGTCGCGGTAGATCAGTGATCCCTGAAACAGCTTGAGGCGCGACTGCTGCATCGGGGGCAGCCGGTCGAAGCGCAACCGTTCGCGCGCTCTCTTTAGCGAGCGTACAGAGACGTCCACCCCGACGATCTCCTCGAAGTCCCGTTCTTGCAACAGCGCCCTCAAGAGCTTGCCTTCACCACAGCCGAGGTCGAGTACCCTGCGCGCCTCACCGTCTTTCAGCGCGGCCACGACCGCGCCGAGGCGCTGCTCGCCGAGCGTGATGCGCTCTTCGACGGCCTCCTCTTCTCGATCCAGGGATTCGGCGCTCTCCGCCTCGGGATCCACTTCCTCCATCAGGCGCGACAGAGCCTCATCCGAGAGCCGGCGCTGGTGTTTGAGGTAGCGGTCGGCGATGATCTCCCGTTCCGGATGCCCAGCGAGCCACTCGCCGCCCTGCCTGAGGAGCTTGTCTACCTCATCTTCTCCTACCCAGTAGTGCTTGTCGTCATCCAGTACCGGAACCAGCACGTACAGGTGGGAGAGTAAGTCCCGCAGGCGGACCTCACCCGAGAGCTCGACCGTGAAGTAAGGGCTCTCGCCCCACTCCGGAAACTCCTCGTCGAGTGGATGCCGCTCGGCCCCCACCGAATAGCCCAGAGGCTCGAACAACCGCCGCAGGAAGTCTTCGCCGTCATGGCAAGGAAGCACGGAAATTCTGGCTTGCAGCTGTAGCGGCCTCCCAGCCAGCTCGGGACGATCCTTGCTCTTACCGCCGAGGGCCGTGCCGAACACGCGCGAGATCGCCACGCTCAGGAACGAGGAGGCAGCGTAGGGCCGGTCGTTGACGTACTCTCGCAAAGTAGTCCGCCCCTCGCTCCGAACCAGCCCGACCGGGTCGATCTCCAGCAGTAACGCGGCCGTGCAGCGTTCGTCTGAAGCCTCGGGGTAGAAGACATGAGCCATCCCGACGGGAAGCTCGAAAGATTGGGACCTGGCTGGATTTTTATGCAAGAGGTAGCCGAGATCCGTGGCGGGTGGGTGGGTGCTTGTGATGGTCAGCAGCATCTTTCCCCTATCGGAGTTTCTCCGGAGCTAGTGAGATTTTAGGCTACTTCGTGGGGATTTGTGCTGTCTCAGGCCGCGGCGCCGGGCTGCAAGTCTATCTCGATGTGCTCGGCGCCGTCCCGCCAATGCTTGCGCTCGGGGAGGTCGAGGCTGCGCAGCAGGTTCAGCATCCCTGTGTTCTCGCGCAATACCATCGCGTGGAGGCGCCCGATGCCGTTCTCCCTGGCGGCCTCGATCAGACGCCGCGTCAGCCCGATCCCGAGCCCCCGGCCCTGAAATCTGTCCTCGACCAGCGCTGCGTACTCGGCGCCGCCGGTCTCCCCCTCGCGCTCGTAGCGCACGACGGCCACGATTTCATCGGGGTCATCGGGATCCAGGGCCACCAGCGCGAACCTGGCCTCCCCGTCCACGTCCGCGAAGTGCCTGGCGCTCTCTTCCGAAAGCTCTCTCAAAGGTCCGAAGAAGCGCAAATGTATCGAGCGCTCGCTCGACCGCTCGACGAGCCGCTGCAACGCCGCGGCGTCATCCGCCCGGATCCCTCGCACCGGCACGCAAGTCCCGTCCCTCAATGCCAGCGCCGCAAGATCGTTCATCGCCGCCCGCTTGCGGCATTATTGGCTAATACGAATCTATGTGCATTTTGCATATAACGGTATTGTACCGTGCCTGGTAGGGTCGGTAAACGCGTGGGTTGGGTCCCGTGTTAAGTAGCTAACCTTCGAGTGCCTCGGTGTTGCGTTGTTTCGCGGCGTTTGGGCGGACGAGTTCGAGGAATTGATCCTGGGCGATCTCGAGGTAGTCGGCGAGTTGTTCGGGCGTGAGGTGGCCTGACATGGTTTGTCTGAGGGCGTCACGCTGCGTTGTGAGCAGTTCGATGGCCCTGAGGTGGTCTTCGGCGAGGGAGCCCGTCCAGGTCTGGTCGGCTTCCTGGATAGCTTCGTCTAGCGCCTTGCCTTCGAGGACGAGGGCGGCGAGCTCGACGGCCCTGTAGGTCGAGGTGGCGAGCCGGCGTTGTGTGGGGGAGACGAGGCCCGCGGTGGTGTTGAGGCTTACGGCGTAGCGGAGGAGGCTCGCGATGCTCCTGGCCTCTTCGGGGGTGATGCGAAGCTCCGTTCCTCGTGCTTGCTCGCTCTCCATGCTCGAACTCTCTCTTCTCACGGACGTTACGCGGAGTTTAAAGGCTCTGCGGGCTGGCTTCCATGCCCCGGGTTGGTCGCGCCGATCCCGCGTCGGCATTTCGATACGACCCGCTGTGCGGGCGGGGAAGGGGTGGCCCGCCTACTCGCGTTTCTCCTCGGCCCTTTGCGGGGGGCGGGGGGAGAAGGCGCGGTGGCCGGTTATGGCCTGGCCCACGATGAGGGTATTGACGTCGCGGGTGCCCTCGTAGGTGTAGACCCCCTCGATATCGGCCATGTGCTCCATCACGCGGTAGTCGAGGAGGATGCCGTTGCCCCCGAGGACGTCGCGCGCCGTGGCCGCGATCCGCCGCGCCTTCGCGACGTTGTTCATCTTGAACATCGAGACCGTCGCCGGGTCAAGCTCCCCGGCGTCCTTGAGGCGGCCGACGTGGATAGAGAGGAGCTGGGAGAGCGAGATCTCGTTGACCATCTCGACGAGCTTCTGCTGCACGAGTTGGAACGAGGCGATCGGCTGCCCGAACTGCTCTCGCTCCTTGGCGTAGGCCAGCGCGACCTCGTAGCAGTCCATCGCCTGCCCGAGGCCGTCCCAACCTACCCCGTAGCGCGAGTGCGTGAGCACCGAGAGGGTCGAGCCGAGCCCTCGCGCCCCCGGCAGCCTGGCGTCCTCCGGGACGTGGCAGTCCTCGAGCCTGACGTGCGTCTGCCAGGCGGCGCGCTGGGAGGCCTTGCGGGGGAGGACCTCGGCGTGAAAACCGGGGTTGTCGCCTTCGACGAGGAAGCCGGTGAGCTTATCGTCTTCTGTTCTGGCCCAGATCACGGCGACGTCGGAGAAGGAGGCGTTGCCGATCCATTTCTTCTCCCCGTTCAGCACGTAGCCGCCGTCCTTCTCTGCGGCAGTGGTGGTGAGGGAGCCGGGGTCGCTCCCGGCTTCGGGTTCCGTAAGGCCGAAGCAGCCGATCTTCTCGCACTTTGCCATCCCCGGCAGCCACCGCAGCTTCTGCTCCTCGGAGCCGAGCTCGTGGATCGCGGCCATCGCAAGCCCGCTCTGGACGTGCAAGAACGTGGACAGAGACCCCGACCCGCGCGCGAGCTCGGCTATGGCGAGGCCGTAGGCTACGTTGTTCCAGCCGGCGCAGCCGTACTCCTCGGAGAAGGTGCCGCCCATGAGACCGAGCTCACCGACGCCGGAGAGCAGGTCGAACGGAAACGCGGCCCTATCCCAGTGGTCCGCGGCCACGGGGATCACCTCGCGATCCACGAACTCGCGGACCGCGTCCCTGATCGCCCGCTCTTCCTCCGAGAGCAGGCTGCTCGCGTTTATGAAGTCTACCGGCCGGCTCTCGCGGCGCGTTCCTTCGGGCGTGACGGTCATCTTCTCGGGCTCCTCCATGCTCGGGTTTCGAGCGCCGCCCGGCGCCCCTTCCCAGGCAGCATAGGGTCTGCCGACGGCCCGGTCAATCAGACGGTGATGGCTTTCACGCCTCTCCCTTGCCCACCTTACCGAACCCTCTACAATGAGTGCGTAGTGCACTTAAGTGCAAAATACACCTATAGTCTGGAGAGGCTCTGATCCGGTGCGACAGCCGGAACAGGTGGCCAGGTCTCTCGCTGGAGAGGGAGGTGAGTAGCGAATGCCCGTGACGATCACCGAGAACACCAGCATCGACTACGACATCGCCGGTGAGGGGCCGCCGCTACTTCTGATAGGCGGCTTGGGCTTCGGTCGTTGGGGGTGGTTCAAGCAGGTTCCTGCCTTTTCCCGGCACTTTCGGACCATCACCTTCGACGTCAGGGGTGAGCGGAGGCTCGAGAACGGTGTGGCCGACCTGGTGGACGAGGTGGTGGCGCTCCTGGATCACCTTGGCATAAAGAAGGCCCACGTCTTGGGAACTTCGCTTGGCGGCTTCGTGGCGCAGGAGCTGGCTCTGGTCAGGCCCGACTTGGTCGACCGGCTGGTCCTCGTGTGCACGAGCTACGGGGGGAGGGGCCCCGCGGCCATGTCCCCTGGGGCCCTGGCGGACATGATGGGGTGGGGCTCTTTCAGCCCGGAGGCGGCGATCCGCAAGGCGCTTGGGGCGGCTACCTCGGGTTCCTACAGGGTAGAGAACCCGGATGAGTTCGAGCAGATCGTCCGCTGGCGGCTGGCGGACTCGCCCTCAGCCGCCACCTACTACGAGCAGGCGAGGGCCGGGGCGCGGTTCGACCTCTCCCGCGACGTGGAGCATATAACCTCGCCTACGCTCGTCATCCACGGCGCCGAGGATCGCTACGTGCCCGCTGCCAACGCCGCCGCGCTCGCCGAGTCCATCCCCGGTGCCAGGTTGCGCATGCTCGACCGCGCCGGCCACCTCGTCTTTATCGAGCGGTTCGCGGAGGTGAACAGGGAGGTCGTCTCCTTCCTCAAGGAGCCGAAGGAGCGAGGCACGCGGAGGAGGCCGCCGGTTCGGGCGAAGGACGCTGCGAAGACCGAGCGGGGCTTCAGGGGCCTGTCTCGGGCAATCTACCATTGGGTGCAGAGAATCCTGGCCAGGTTCCGCTGATATCCCGCCACGCGGATGCCTCGCACGCGTGTTACGAAGCCAAGGAGCGGGTAAACTGTGAACCGGGACACGTCAAGAGGATCGTGGCCTGCTCTGAAAACCAATCCGAGGAGGACAAACTATGAGCGAGGGCGGAGCTGGCAGACCCGGTACCCCCGGGATGGGGCAGGGCGTCATGGCGCCCTTTGATCTTTGGTCGGAGTGGATACGGGCGAACATGGGCGCGGTCACGGCGGCGCCCGGCGCCAGCGTCCCCTGGCTCACGACGCCAGGGGTCTCGACCGGCGAGGAGGCGGCCGGGTTGCCCGAGGGGGCGGTAAGGCACGATCCCTTGCTCTCTACCGTCGAGAAGTTGTGGGACGCCAACCCGATGCAGAACCTGCTGCCGCTCAACTGGGTCGAGATCACGCGCTCCCTCCAGACCCTCTGGATGCGGGAGATGTCCGACCCGGCGCGCGCCATGCAGCGGGCGACGGACTTCAACATGAAGATGTTCAGCGCGACGATGGAGACCTGGCGCGAGGCGGCGAACCGCTTCTGGGGTCTCCAGACCCCCAAGGAGGAAGAGCAGGGTCGGCCGGACAAGCGGTTCTCGGACGCCGATTGGGAGCAGAACCCCTTCTACGAGACGCTCAAGGAGTCGTACCTGCTCGCCTCGGAGTTTCTGCTCAAGGAGGTAGACGAGACCGACGGGCAGGACACCCCCGAGCAGCGGCGCCTCAAGTTCCACCTCAGGCAGTTCGTGGACGCGATGGCGCCGGTCAACTACCTCTTGACCAACCCGGCGGCGCTCAAGCGGGCGTTCGAGACGGGCGGGGCAAGCCTGGCCGAGGGCGCGCGCAACCTGCTCTCGGACCTGCAAGAGGGCAGGGTAAGCATGACCGACGCCAACGCCTTCAAGCCTGGGGAGAACCTCGCGATCACGCCGGGCAAGGTCGTCTACCGCAACGATCTCATAGAGTTGATCCAGTACGAGCCGCAGACCGAGAGGGTCTACGAGGTGCCGGTGCTTTTCATACCGCCCTGGATCAACAAGTACTACATCCTCGACCTTCAGCCCAAGAACAGCTTCGTCAAGTACCTCACCGAGCAGGGCTTCACGGTCTTTATGATCTCCTGGAAGAACCCTGACGCCTCCATGGAGGACACCAAGTTCGAGGACTACATGACCAAGGGGCCGCTCGCCGCCGCCGAGGTTATCAGGGACATAACCGGCTCTGATACGGTCAACCCGGTAGGCTACTGCGTAGGGGGGACCCTGCTCGCGGTGACGCTCTCCTGGCTCGCGGCCGGGGACGACGAGAACCCCTTCGGGGCGCCGACCTTCATGGTGGCGCTGCAAGACTTCAGCGAGGTCGGGGAGACCGAGGTCTTTATAGACGAGCCGCAGATAGAGTTCATGGAGCAGCAGATGATGGAGCGCGGTTATCTCGACAACCGCAAGATGGCCAACATGTTCAATTTGCTGCGCTCCAACGACCTGATCTGGTCGAACGTCGTCAACAACTATCTGCTGGGCCAGAAGCCGCCGGCCTTCGACCTGCTCTACTGGAACGCCGACGGGACGCGCATGGCCCGCGACGCCCACAGCTTCTACCTGCGCAACACCTACCTCGAGAACAACCTCGTAAAGCCGGGCAAGGTGACGATAAACGGCCGCAAGATAGACCTCCGCAGGATCGAAGGCGACCTCTACGCCGTCGGCGCGGAGAGGGACCATATAGTCCCGTGGGACTCGGCGTGGAAGATCTCGAAGATCGCCGCCGGCAAGGTCCGCTTCACTCTGGCCAACTCGGGCCACATAGCCGGCATGATCAACCCCCCAAGCAGGGGCAAGGGCCGCTACTGGGCCACCGAGAACGGAGGCTCCTTCGACACCGCCGAGGCCTGGCGCAAGGAGGCCAAGGAGCACGAGGGCTCGTGGTGGGAGGATTGGACCAAGTGGCTCGAAGACCGCTCGGGCAAGAAGGTGAAGCCACCCGAGGTTGGCAGCGAGAACTACCCGCCCATAGTGGACGCCCCCGGCACCTACGTCCTGGAGACGTAGCCCGGCGTGGGGAGGGGAGCGCAC
>JADDPU010000309.1:0-6565 GCA_016781725.1 Rubrobacter sp.
GTGGCGGCCTACCCGAGGATCGACGAGAGGGGTAACCCGAGCGGGGAGGGACGGATGCTTGAGAGGACGCTAGAGCGCGTCGTGAGAGACGGCAAGACGGTGGCTTGGGATGCTGTGTTCTCGGTGAACCGTCCTAGCCGGGACTACTACCTCATAACCGAGGGCCACTGGCAGGACGCGCAGGGCTGCGAGGGAGACCAGTTCGCGTTCTGGAGCTTCCACGTAGAGACCGGCGGCGCCTACTAGGCGGTCGCAAGGATCTGCCGGGGTCGGGGTTTGTTTCGCAGGCCCCGACCTTTTTGCTGTCCTCTCCCTGGGCGTCGTCCGCGCGACCGTCGGGGCGGGGTTATGCCGGGTCCCCCTCGGGTACACCTAACCCGACCGTCAAGGGTGTAGGTAAGACGGAAGGAGGCCGGCGTGGGCAGAAGAGGCAAGGGGTCTCGGGGGGGTCCGGAAGGTCGCATGCGCGGGCGCGTTAGGGACCGCGTGCAGGGGGGACGCTCGGGGCGCGGAGGAGGGGGCCGCAAGCGAGGATCCTCCTTCGACGTTGGTGAGATCGAAGGCTACGCTAGACGTCTGTCGGGTAGCGGCGGCGGCACTTCGGCGCTCGCCGGGGCCGCCTCGGGGCTCGCGGGAGGGGGCTTGGCGAGCAGGTTCCTCGGCGGCGGGGCGCAGGGTACCGACGAGGAGTTCAAAGCGGAGATCCTGGAGCGGCTCTCCCTCATGGACGAGCGCCTGCAGGCACTCGAAGAGCAGGTTGACGGGATCCTCGGAGGAGCGGCGGCGCAAGACCCGGCGCACCCCACGGAGCCCGGGGGCGCCACCGACGGCAACCCGTAGACGCGGCCGCTCCGCCGGCGGAAGCTGGCGCGGGGCGGTCAGGGGGTCAACCCCCTTCTTCTATGACCTCCTCGATCGCGTCCTCCACGATGTCTGCCGCCAGGATCGTCTCCAACCCGTCCAGTACCTCGTCGGCGTCGAGCACGTAGGTCTCGTAACCCTCGCTCTGCGCCCGGGCCCTCAGGGCGTCCATCACGGTGAGCAGGCAGGCGGCGCCCCACTTGAGGTCTTCCTCGGCGAGCCGGGAGGTCGCCACGCTGACCACGGCGTCCACCCCGGCCGATTCGAGCTGTCCGGTCTCGGGGTCGGTCAACAGAAAGCCGTTGCGGGCGAGCACGTCCTCGACCACCTGCTTCGCGTCGGGCATGGGAGGTACCTCGAACAGCGGGAGGTAGGCGGCGGCGATGATCCTGAGCGCCTTCACCTGGTGGGCTAGGTCCCTCTGGGCGTAATCCTGTATGACCGCGAAGAGCTCCGGGAAGGTGCCTTCGTTGGTGGGCTCCGTCATCGTTTATCCTCCTCTCCGCGCCGGTGCGCCGAGATCGCGTGGGCGCCGGCCCATCGCCGGCTCATCGGCTACTGCTATTCTCGAGCCTCGGACCAGTCACGGAGGGAGGCTGACCGGAAGCGACGCAGAGGCCCGCTCCTTGCCCGACGGTGGATCGCTGGTCGCGTTTTGGCGGGGCCGGCTCCCGGATAGGGCTATCCCCTGCCGGTGAGCCTCCTCGCCGCCGACCCCTCTGCGCCTCAACGCGCCCCTTCAAACCCCTGATCGCCTTGCCGGACCGGCCGCGCAACTCGAATTTGATCCTCTCTGCCCTCTCCCCGACCCCCTCTCGATCCTTTTCGTACGGCGAGGATCGCCGCTCTGCGCTATTTACCTCGCGCGCGGGCACACAAAACTCTCCCGGCGGCCGGTCGCCGGCTAGGCGATGAGTTGGAAGGCTACCCAGGTCGTCCCGCCCCCGACGAGGGTGCCGAGCACGAGCTCGGCCGGCGTGTGGCGCCCGAGGGTGAGGCGGGCCCAGAACACAGGCGGCAGGAGCAGGAAGGCGGGCGAACCCCAAGCGCCGAAGACGTAAGTAAGGCAGACCGCGGCACCCGAGACGCCGGCGGCGTGGAGGGAGAGGTTGCTTACCGGTGTGATCAGGGCGAAGAGCACGGTGGCAAGCGCGTAGGAGAGCAGGGCGGCCCTGAGCTCCGCCGGCCCACCCGTAAGGGAGACGGCCAGGAACGCCGCGACGTGCAACCCGGCGACGACGCGCAGGGGCCGCACCCGCTCGGCGCGCGAGATGCCGCGCGGGTCTCGCACCTTCCCGGAGCGGGTGAGGTAGACGAGGTAGAGCAGCGAGAGCCCGCTGGTGAGCGCGACGCAGAGCAGGGCCCAGAGCAGGCCGCGCGCCCCGGCCGCCTCCAGGCCCACGGCGAAGAAGAGGGGTACGGCAAGCAGCGGCAGGCGGGTTGCCGCTGAGACGAGTTCGGCCGGCCTGGCGAGGTTCAAGGCCCCGGGATTGTACAATGCCGGACGTGACGCGCGTGGCGGAGATAGCGGCGGCCATCGAGCGGATAGCACCACCCACCCTCGCCGAAGGGTGGGACAACTGCGGGCTCCAGGTCGGGGACCCTGCGGCGCGGGCGAGCCGCATCCTCGTCGCGCTCACGCCGCTGCCCGAGGTCTTCGAGGAGGCGGAGGAGGCCGGTGCCGACTTTCTCTTGTTCCATCACCCCCTGATCTTCACCCCCCTGAAGAGCGTGGAGACCGGCTCGCTCCCCGAGGCCCTCCTCGCCCGGGCCGTGCGGGGCGACCGGGCCGTCTACGCGGCCCACACGAGCTACGACGCAGCCCCCGAAGGCGTCTCCGTGGCACTGGCGGCCGCGCTCGGGCTTCGTGGTCCGCTGCGGGTGATCTCACCCAGGGGCTCCTTGCGCAAGCTGGTGGTCTTCGTTCCGGAAGAGAACGCCGACGACGTGGCCGACGCCCTGGCCGGGGCGGGGGCGGGTGTGATCGGGGACTACACCAGGTGCACGTTCCGGACCCCGGGCACCGGCACCTTCCTCCCCGGCGAGGGGACCGACCCGTACCTCGGGAAGAGGGGCCGCCTGGAGAGAGCCCCGGAGGTCCGGCTAGAGACGGTAGTCCCAGCCCACGCCGCCCGGCGCGCCGCGGAGGCCGCCACCGCCGCCCACCCCTACGAGGAGGTGGCGCTGGACGTCTACCCGGTTGACGGCTCCCCGGAGGGCTGCGGCTACGGGAGGGTCGGGGCTTTGCCGCGGCCGCTCACGGCGGGGGAACTCTGCGAGCACGTCTCTGACGCTTTGGGCTCTCAGGCCCGCCTCGTCGCGGACCCCGAGCCCGGTCGCAGGATCGAGCGCGTCGCCGCTCTCGGGGGGTCGGGGGGCTCGTTCGTCTCGGAGGCGGCCTCCTCGGGCGCGGAAGCCTACGTGAGCGGCGACCTCGACTACCACGACGCGCTGCTGGCCGAATCGCTGGGTCTCGCCGCGATAGACGCCGGGCACGCCGCGACGGAGTTGCCCTCGCTGGGGCCGCTCGCCCGGCGCCTGGCAGAGCTGGTCGACGTGCCGGTCGGCGTCAGCCGGGTACGCCGCTAGGAGGAGCCAGGCACACCGTAGAGGCACCGAGATCCACCTCAGAGACCGGGTGGCGGCTAATCTGGGCGGCTAGATCCGGTACCGGCTCGCGTCCTCGCGCCCGGACGCTCAGCCGCCTTCCATGAAACGCTCCAACTCGGCCTTCGTCGGCAGGGCGCCCATCGCGCCGTAGTCCGTGCAGGCCAGCGCCCCGGCGGCCGACCCCCGACGCGCCGCCTCGCGTACCCGCTCCTCCTTGTAGGGGCCTGCGGGGTTATCGGAGAGGTGGGCGAGCGAAGCGGCGAGGAAGGCGTCCCCCGCCCCCGTGGTGTCCACGGCCTCGACCTCGAAGGCCGGGACGCTCCCGTTGAACTCGTCAGTGGCGTAGAAGGCGCCGCGCTCGCCGAGGCTGACCAGGACGAGCGAGACACCCCGCCCGAGCAACCCCTCTGCCGCCTCCTCCACGCTCCCCGTCCCTAGCAAAGGCTCGAGCTCGTCGTCGCCGAGCTTGACCACTGTGGAGAGATCCAGCAGCGGCTCCACAGCCTCGCGCGCCTCCTCCAGACCGGGCCACAAATGCTCCCTGAGGTTGACGTCGAAGGCGACCGGCACGCCGAGCTCGCGGGCGCGGCTCGCGGCGGCATGAACGGCGCTCCGCGCCGGGTCCTTCAAGAGCGGTATGCTCCCGAAGTTCACGAACGAGGCGCCGGAGAGGATTTCTCTTGGGACGTCATCGGGCGAGAGCAGTTCGTCGGCGGCCGGGTCCGAGCGGTAGAAGGTGAACGACCTCTCCCCGCCCACCCCTATCTCCACGAACGCGAGCGAGGTGCGCGTGGGCGGCTCGCAGGACCGGACCGCCGAGGTGTCCACCCCCTCCGCCCGCAGGGCCCGCAGGATAAAGGCCCCGAACAGGTCTTCCCCCACGCCGCCCACGAACGCGGCCTCCTCGCCGAGCCTGGCTGCGGCGACGGCCACGTTCGCTGGCGCCCCGCCGGGCCTGGCCGTGAAGGGCAGCTCGACCGGCGACTCGCCCTCGTCGCGGTAGATGTCCGAGACCACCTCGCCCAAGGCGACTATCTTCCCCAAAAGCTAGCTCCTCTCAGGTGCGCGAGACCCATCAGAGACCGACCTCGCCCAGAGTCCTTATCTCCTCGTCCGAGTGCCCGGCCCCCCGCAAGGGCTCGACTACGTCGCGTTCGAGGTCGGGGACGTAGCAGGCGATGAGGCTCGCCTCGGCCGCCTCGCCCGGCGAGACGATCACCTCCCCGATGGCCGCCGGCAGCACGCAAGACTCGCCCCGCCCGAGCTCCTCGGTCCCGCCCGCGTGCTCGAGCCTCACGGGCCCGCCGACGTTGGAGAGCGTCAGGCAACGCTCCGGGTGGGCCGGCTCCGTAAACGGCCCCGCGAGGGTCCAGCGTTCCAGGGCGAAGTGCGGTCCCGCGCAGCAGAGGACCCGGCGCGTCTGTCCGCTCTCCAGGACGAGGCCAGGGTTCGGGCGCGGCCGGTAGTCGGTGCGTAGCTCGTCGAGGGCGGCCTCGATGTTGGACCTCCACGTCTCGTCGTCCAGGCGCTCGCCGTAGAGGCTCGTTGGGGTGACGAACTGGCCGAGGTCCGAGGTCTGCTGCACCTCGAAGACCAGGGCGTCGGGACCGAAGGCGTGGATCACGCCCCCAGGCACGTACACGGTGTCGCCGGCCCGGATGGGGTGGCGCAACATCACGGCGTCGTGGTCTTCGGCCAGGAAGGCCTCGCGCAGGTCCTCCTCGCTGGCTCCCTCCCTGACCCCTGCGAGTATCGTCGCCCCCTCGGCGGCCCACAGGATGTGCCAGGCCTCGGTCTTGCCGTTCGGCTCGCCGTGCTTGGTGCGCGCGACCTCGTCGCCGGCGTGGAGGTGGACGGGGAGCATGTGCGAGGCGTCTATGAACTTCTCGAGCAGCGGGAAGTGCGGCCCGCGCCAGCCCTCCCCCACCAGTTCGTCCGGGAACTCCTCGACGAGGTCGTGGAGCGTCCTGCCGGCGTAGGGACCGTTGGTAACCCGGCCTGTCGTCTCCCGGTAGTCGCTGATCTCCCACGACTCGGCGACCCGGCCTTCGGGCATGCCCTCCTTGCCGAGCAACTCGGGGATCAGGCGCTCCCCGAAGGCGTAGGCGCGGACGTGCGTGGTCGGTTTGATCGGGTACCGCTCCATCTCCCTCCCCTCCAGGCTGGCCCGCCACAACTGGCCGTGATAACTTTGTCATTGTACAGCACGCGTAACAGCCCAAGCGTGCAGCACCGTACCCGCACCACCGGAGGAAGCCTTTGATCGCCAGCACCAAAGGAGAGCCGTCGATGGAGCAGGGCCGATGAACCGCCCGCGCGTGCTCCTGACCGGGGCCTCAGGCTACATCGCCGGCCAGCTCCTCGGGGCCTTCAGGGAGCGCTACGACGATCTCAGGCTCATCGACGTTAGAGCGTCGGACGCCTCCGGCGACCGGGTCGAAGGGATCGAGGTGGTCGACCTGCTCTCCGCGGACGACGCCGCGCTGGAGCCCCTGTTCTCCGGCGTGGACGTCGTGGTCCACTGCGGGCACGTCAAACCGGAAGGCGAGGACCTGATCTCGCAGTACGAGGGCGAGCGGCGCAACGTGGACATGATGCAGCGCGTCTACCGGCTCGCGCTGGAGCAGGGTGTGCGGCGGGTGGTCGCCGCCAGCACCAATCAGGCCGCCAAATGGTACGAGCGGCCTTACTACGCAGGGCTGAAGGACCGCGTTGGCCCCGAAGACTACCCGCGGCCCGACAACTTCTACGGCTGGGCCAAGGCCGCCTACGAGCCGCTCGGGTTCCTGTACGCCTGCGGCAGCCTCGGGCGCAAGCTGGAGGTAGTGCAGATCCGGATCGTAGTCCCGCGCGAGATCGACGCTAGCCTCTTCGAGGGCGGGCCGCCGGAGCGCTACGTCCGCGAGCTCGCCGGCTATATCAGCGAGCGGGACCTGCAGCAGCTCTTCTGCAAGTCCGTCGAGACGCCCGAAATAGACGACGAGCACGGCGTCCCCTTCCACATCTTCTACGGCGTCTCCGACAACGCCCGCAAGTTCTGGAGCATCACCAACGCCCGCAAGGTTATCGGGTACGAGCCCAAAGACGACTCCGA
>JADDPU010000309.1:6692-11227 GCA_016781725.1 Rubrobacter sp.
CACGACGTGGAGCGTACGATCGGTTTCTACTCCCTGCTCGGGATAGACGAGGCCTTCCGGCTGCACCACGACGACGGGTCCCTGATGCTCGTCTACCTGCACGTCGCTGGCGACCGCTTTATAGAGGTGTTCCCCGGCGGGCCACCCCCCGACCCGGAGCGAGAGACGAGCTTCAGGCACGTCTGCCTGCTCACCGATGACATCCACGCCACCATCGAGCACCTGCGCGAGAACGGCGCCCCCATAGACAGCGAACCGGTCGTAGGCCTCGACCGCAACTGGCAGGCCTGGACGCGCGACCCCGACGGCAACGAGATCGAGCTCATGCAGCTCTCTGAGGAGTCGCCGCAGTGGCGGGCGGCGCGCCCCGGCGGCGAGGGGTAAGCCCGGGGAGGACCCGGTGCTGGATCGCGCGAGGCTAAAAGACTTCGCCCCAGGCGGAGGCGTCGCCGCGGGCGCCTTCGAGGAGGGGCTCGACGAGGGCGGTTGGATCTCCGTCCCCGTACCGGGCGACGTGCACCGGGCGCTCGTCGCCGCCGGCCGCATAGAGGACCCCTTCTACGACCGCAACGAGCAGAAGTGCGCCTGGATCGAGGACCGGGAATGGTGGTACAGGATGGGCTTCGAAGGCCCCGCCGGGCCGCTCCGCCCCGGCGAGCGGCTGCGCCTAGTCTTCCACGGCCTCGACACCTTCGCCACCATCTGGCTGAACGGCGAGGAGCTCGGTAGGCACGCCAACATGTTCCGCGAGGCCGTCTTCGACGTCGGCGGGCTGGTGCGCTTTGGGGAGGAGAACACCCTGGCTCTCTGCTTCGACCGCCCGCTGGACCACGCGGGCGAACGGCACCCCGACCAGTGGGGGAGGAACCCCGAGCGCGTCTCCATGCGCAAGGCCCAGTTCGGGTTCGGGTGGGACTGGGGACCCAGGTTACCCACCGTCGGGATCTGGCGCCCAGTCGAGCTGCGCCGCGAACGCGCAGCCTCCATCATGGGCGTCCACTTCTACACGCTCGACCTCGACCGGGCGAGGACCCGGGCGGCGGTGGCCGTCCGCGTCGAGGCGGAGCGGTTCGCGGGCGAAGACCCAGTAATGGTCTCCCTCTCCCTCTCCGCCCCCGAAGGAGGCCCGGTCGTCGCCGAGCACGCTCTAGTCCTCGACGGTGAGGGGCCGGATCTCGCCGGCACCGCCTACCTCGCGGTGGAGAATCCGCGCCTGTGGTGGACCCACGACCTCGGGGAGCCGGCGCTCTACGACCTCGGGGTGGAGCTGGTTCAGGACGGTGCCGTGCTCGACCGGCGCGAATCCAGGGTCGGCATCAGGACGCTTGAGCTCGACCAGTCCCCCGACCCCGAGGAGCCCGGCACCCGCTTCTTCCGGTTCGTCCTGAACGGCGCTCCCATCTTCGCCCGCGGGGCGGATTGGATCCCCGCCGACTCTTTCGTCGGCGCTATCCCAGAAGGACGCTACGGGACCCTGATCTCCGCGGCCCGCGACGCCAACATGAACATGCTGCGCGTCTGGGGCGGGGGCATCTACGAGCACGACGCCTTCTACGACCTCTGCGACCGCCTGGGCCTTCTCGTCTGGCAGGACTTTATGTTCGCCTGCGCCGTCTACCCCGAGGAGCCGCCCTCCTTCGTCGCCGAGGTCGAGGCCGAGGCCCGCTACCAGGTACGCCGCCTGCGCTCCCGCCCCTGCCTCGCGCTCTGGTGCGGCAACAACGAGAACCAGTGGATCCACGACCGCACCTTCTGGGAGAGGGAAGACACCACAGTCCCTGGAGCCCTCTACTACCACGAGCTCTTGCCGCGCGTCGTCGCGGAGCTCGACGCGAAGACCCCCTACTGGCCGGGGAGCCCCTACGGCGGCGACGACCACAACGACCGCAGGCAGGGCAACGTCCACAACTGGGAGGTCTGGCACGGCAACTTCCCGCGCCGCTTCGGCGAGAGAGCCCGTCAGGAGACGACCCCGCAGAGCGTATCCTACCTGCGCTACGCCGAGGACACGGGACGTTTCATCAGCGAGTTCGGGATGCACGCAGCGCCCGTGATGGAGACCCTCCGCCGCTCCATACCCGAAGGAGAGCTCTACCACCACAGCCCCGCGATGGACCACCACAACAAGGACGATCCCAAGGACAAGGGCGACAACCTCATGCTCACCGTGACGGGCCTGCCCAAAGACTTAGAGGAGTACGTGGACTTCAGCATGATCTCCCAGGCCGAGGGCCTGAAGTTCGCCCTTGAGCACTTTCGCCGCCGCAAGCCCCACTGCTCGGGCACCCTCTTCTGGCAACTCAACGACTGCTGGCCGGCGCTCTCCTGGAGCGTTCTCGACTACCACGGCTTCGGCAAGGCCGGCTACTATTACGCCAGACGGGCCTACTCCTCGGTCCTGGCCTCCTTCAAAGCCCTGCCCGACGGCGGCGCCGAGCTCTGGATCACCAACGACACCCTCGCGGCAGTGACCGACACTCTGAGCGTCCGGCTGGCGAGCTTCTCCGGAGAGACGCTGTGGGAGGAGAGCCTCAGGGTGAGCGTCGCGGCCAACGGCAGCGGTCCCGTAGCCCGCTGGGACGCTCACCGGGTCCCCGGAGCCCCCGACCGCTACCTCTCGGTACGCTCGGCGGGCGGGCTCTTCCCTGCCAACCGTCACTTCTTCGCGGCGATCAAAGACCTGGACCGCGAGCCTTCGGAGCCCGAGATCTATATCGATGCCGCCGGGGACAGCGAACTGCGTATCCGTCTGCGGGCGCGAGGGTACGCCTACTTTGTCCATCTGGAGGTCACGGACGAGGCTACCCGTTTCTCGGACAACTTTTTCGACCTCGAGCCCGCGGAGGAACGCGAGATCTTCGTCGCGAACGCGCGAAGGTCCCTGACGCCCGATATGGTGAAGTTGGGGTGGCGCTAGAAGTCCTCCGGCGTCTCGGGCTCAGTATTGGGGCAAGGGGCCGCCGGCGTCTCCGAGTACGTACTCTTCGAACATGCGCCTGGCGATGTCAGGTCTCTGGCCGGCCAGGTCGTTCTCGAACCCCGGGTCCTCCTGGATGTCGAAGAGCTTGGCCTCCGTACCGTCGTTCTTGCCGAACATGACGTAGCGGTCGTCGCGCGTCCAGACGTGGTCGTGGTAGCCGAGCGTGAAGTGGTCGCGCGCTTCGGGCTCGCCGCCCTCGAGGAAGACCGAGAGGTCCTGACCCTCCACCTGCTCGGGCGGGTCTACGCCGAGGTATCCCAGGATGGTCGGGACCACGTCGTGGGTGGAGGCGTAGTGGTCGCTCGTCGCGCCGGCGCCCTTGCCTTCGGGGTGCCGGATCAGGAACGGCACGTCTACGATCCCGGGGTAGAGCTGGCTGTGCGGCTTGCCGACGAGGCCGTGGTCCCCGAGGAGTATCCCGTGGTCGCTCAGGAGCAAGAGCAGGGTGTTCTCGAAGAGGTTAAGCTCCTCCATCTTCTCCAGAAAGCGCCCGAGCCAGCGGTCCATCATCGTAGTCTCGGCGGAGTAGAGGGCGTTCATTCGCTTTAGCTGCTCTTCTGTGAGGTAGTCGCTAGACCCGTAGACCGGGGCGAAGGGCTCGGGACCGTCGTAGCCGTCGCTGTAGAGGTTGACGTACTCCTCGGGCGGGTCCCACGGCGCGTGCGGGTCGTAGGCGTCCACAGTGAGGAAGAACGGTCCGCCCTCCTTCGCCACCTCGAGCACCTCGGAGGCCCGGTTGAAGACCTGCGGGGCGAACCAGTCCTCCTCCGTCTGCCGGCCCGCGACGTTGGCGAAGTACTGGCGGAAGTAAGGCAGGCCGCCGGTCGAGGAGGCCGCGTCGCTTATCAGGGTCCTCTGGAGATCCGCGGGCGGGCAGGTCCACAGCGGCCTGTATTTGTCGGTGGTCTGGCCGCGGAAGAACTCGTAGGCGTCGTAGCCGCGGTGGAAGTTGTAGGAGGGCTTGTACTGCTGCAGGTTGTCCGTGACGAAGTAGGTGCCGTAGCCTGCGGCGCGCATCATCTCGGCGAGGGTGGTCTGCCCGTTGGGGATAGGCTGCCAGCCCTGCAAGAAGACGGTCTCGCCTTCGGGGGGGTCCCAGCCGGTGAAGGGCCAGGTGCGCTTGCCTGTGTGGATGGCCCTGCGGGCGCAGATCGTGGGCGCCGACTCGGGGTAGGCCCTCGTAAAACGTAGACTCTCTCTGGCGAGGGCGTCGAGGGTCGGGGTCTTTATCCAGTCGTTGCCGTAGGCCCCCACGTGGTCTTTCCTGAGGCTGTCTATGATCACCAGCACGACGTTCTGCCCCGCCCCGCCCCCCCGGCGGTCGTTGCGGACGCGCTCGGTAAGGTCGCACCCGGCGAGCGCTCCGCTTCCGAGCAAGGCCATCCCCGCGGCCCCTGTCCCCGCCGCCTTGAGGAACGCTCTCCGAGTTAAGGTCTGCGCCAACGCCTCCTCCATCCGTGCCTATCCGACCAGCTGCTCACGGCCGCGTGCCATCATAGAACAGGCAGCCCGAGTGACTTTGTATACCACGAGGCCCCGGTGAGGTCCGGGGCCA
>JADDPU010000384.1 GCA_016781725.1 Rubrobacter sp.
AGGCCGAGACGTGGTCCTCGCTCACCTCCTTGGAGGTGAGCTTGAAAAAGTCGACGAGCCCGAGGTCTTGCGTCAGGGGCACCTCGGCCTGGTTGCCCTTCTCTTCTGCTTTCTGGATCAGCCTTACGCCGGGTATCTTCATCTTACGCCCTCCGGGGGGTACACCTTCGCGATCACGTCTTGGAGATCTTACCCGAAAACCGGGTTCAATCTAACGGACGCGCGAGAACGGGACGCAGCTGCTGGCCCGAAGAGACGATGGCGTGGATGCTGGTGTTTATATCTTGCGGCCCAGCGATTCGACCAGTCTCTTGCGGTTCTCGTGCCGCTTCTCGTAGTCGCGGATCTCCCGGATCTCCTCGTTGGAGAGCCCCTCGACCTTCTTCTGCACCTCATCGACGCTCAACTCGTCGTAGCCCTTGAGCGGCGGGGCTTGCGAGCCTTGGCTCCCTCGGGAGGTAGCGAGCGGTCTCGTCCAGACGATAATCGGCTGGCGGGCCTCTGTCGTAAGGCTTACAGGGGGTTTGTCGGCCCGCGCAACGGGTTGGGGGCGGAGTCTAGCTCCGCCCCCGGGTGTTTACTCCTTGTACCCCTTATCAGGGCGTCATCACCCACAGCGTCACATCGCGGGAGTTATAGAGGGTCCGCCACTGGCGCCCGTTCGGGAGCCCAGCGTCCTTCACCAGGCCGAAAGCGCCCGACACATTTCCCGCCGTCAGCACCTTGAGCTCGGTGCGCGCGCCGGGCACGTACCCGCGGGCGGTATCGAGGTCAAGCGTACCCTCGACGAGCAGGGCAGTACCCGTGACCTGGAGCTGGTCGAAGCCCGAGCCGGGGGTCGCGCCCTTGATGTCCGTCTTCAGGACGCCGCCCTGGTGCTGGCCGTAGTTGCCGACGATCTTGAGGATGCCCGTGGAGCCGGCCGTGCCCGGCGCGCCGGGTGCTATCGTGCCGCCGGTTTCGGTTCGCACGTCGGCGCTGACCGTGCCGGTCCCGGCGAGGGTGCCGCCATCGAGGTTCAGCGTCAAGCCGTCCGAGGCGAGCCTGCCGCCGACGAGCCGCGTGCTACCGGAGAGCTGCTTGTACCCGCCGAGGCGGCCGAGGCGGAGCGTGCCGCTCGCCAGCTCGACGGTGCCGCGGTTCTCGAAGACGAGGCTTTCTATGGAGACGGAGCCCGTGCTCGGGACGAGAGACTTGAGCATGGCGAGCTTGCCGGAGTTCACGAAGTCCGCCGAACCGTCGCCGCAGCACCCGACGCTGCTCTGGAACACGGCGCGGTCACCCACGTTGAAGGTCGCGGCGTTGACGAACCTGCCGTTGGCGCCGAAGTTCAACGGCCCGGTCGCCGGGGCGGGCGCCGCCGGGGAGACGTAGGTGGCCGTGCCCCTGTTGGTGAGCTTGCCCCGCAGCTCCTTGGAGGCCGCCCCGGTGAGCGCCATCTTGCTCCCCTGGGCGATGGTCAGGTCGTCGTTGGCCCCCGTGGTGCCGGTCCCCACGTACCCGCTCACCCACTTGAGGCGGCCGCCGCCGTCCAGCGTGCCGGCGCCTTGCAGCCTGCCGGTGGAGCACCCGTCGGCGGCGCAGGAGCCGATCTCGAGCTCGGCCTCGGGCCCGACGCGGAACGCGCCGTTCATCGTCATCGTCTGGCCTTCGGTGAGCTTGACCGAGCCCGTGCCGGTGATCTTGGAGCCGGTGGCGGGGAGCGTGGCGGCGCCGCGAGTGAGATCCAGCGCGCCGCTCTGGACGCGGACCTCGCCGCCAGCGCGAAAGCCCATGCTGCTGATCGTGGTGGTGCCGGGGCCCGCGGCCGTGAAGACGCCTGCGTTGTCGAAGCTTGCGGCCGGAGGGCTGCAGCAGCCCGCGATGCCGACCATCTCGAGGCCGCCGTCCGCTATAAAGAGGGATTTGTTGGTGAACTTCGAGAGCTGGCCGAACACCAGCCGCCCGGTCCCCAAGTCGCCCGGCTCGCTGTCGGAGAACACGGTACGGCCCAGGTTTACGATCCTGCCGTCGAGATCCTTGTCGGCGGGTCCGGAGATGCGGGTGTCGATCCCCTCTCCAAGGGTGAGCTGGCCATCGACGTCGCCACCCTTCCACAGGAAAGAGCCGTCACCAGCCATCGTGCCCGTACCCTTGAGCACGCCTGCACTGCACGCTCCGGAGCACGACTCGAGCTCGAACTCGGCCGCCTGCGCGACGTTGAACTTGCCGGACATGAACATCTCCGCCTTGTCCGTCACCCGGAACTTGCCGTCGCCGACGAACCTGGTGCCGGCGGCGATCTCGCCCGGCGCCCAGCGCACCTCAAGCACGCCGCCGCCGACGTCGATGGTGCCGCCTCTGGCGTTGAACGGGACGCTGTCTATCGTGGCCGTGTCGGCGCCCGGTATGGGCAAGAAAGAGCCGACCTCGACGGTCCCGGTGTTGTTGATCTCCGCCGGATTCTCGCAGCAGACCATGCCCTGGACCTGGCTACCCTTCGCCAAGCTGAGCGTGCCGGCGTTGTTGATCTGGGCCAGGCTCGCCAGGTTCAGCGTGCCCGAATCGAGGCTCAGGCGACCCCCGTTGTGGATCACGCCCTGTAGCTCCTTGTAGTCGGAGCCGCTGATCGTGCCGACGCTGCCGGCGGGCAGGGTCACCTGGGTATCTAGTCTCCCGCCGGTCCAGTTGAGGCCCTCGTTCAGCTTGAGGCTACCGCCCGACACCGAAGCTCCCAGGCCCAGATCGAGCGAGGCCAACTCGATGTTGTCGTCGAGCGTGACGGGTGCCGGGCTCCCTTTGAGGTCGATCGTGGCCCTGTCGTCGGAGGCCTCCTGGCCCGGGTACTTCTGCCCACCCCAGTTCTGGGGATCGGTCCAGATCCCGCCGTTGCCATTGCCCGTCCAGGTGTAGCTATCGCCGGCGTGGGCCGGCTCCTGCAGCAGCAGCGCCGCGGTACACATCGCCGCCAACGCGACCAGGCAGGCGCATAGCCTGCGTAGCCTGCTCTCCGTACCCGTCCACAACCCGGTAACGTCCATCGTCTTCACGCTTCCTTTCTCCATTAGATCTCTTACACTTTGGATTTGCAGCTAACTGAGTATTTCGAGGCCGTACCTCGGGGCCGCCGCCAGGACCTTACCTACGTCCGGGGGACCGGCGGGCGGGCGATACG
>JADDPU010000134.1 GCA_016781725.1 Rubrobacter sp.
TAACACGCTGCTGGAGGAAGGCCTCACCTTATACAAGGATCTGGGAGACGAGGCGGGCGCCGCCTTCGCGCTCCTCGTCCTTGGACGCACCACCGTTTCGCGGGGGGACCATGGGCGGGGGAAAACCCTTGTCGAGGAGGCCCTGGCCTCGTTCCGTCAACTGGGCGACACGTGGGGAATCTCCAGGGCGCTCATCGTCCTCGGGGCCGGGGCTCTCTTCGAGGATGACGTCGACAGCGCAATCGCCAAGTTCGAAGAGTCTCTGGCTATTTGCCGGGATCTGGAGGACGCAGAGGGTATCGCCCTGTCGCTCCTCTACCTGGGCCGAGCTGCGCACATTCGGGGAGACGGCGCGCGCCCGGATACGCTGCTGGAGGAGAGCCTGGTGGTGTTCAAGGATCTGGGTGACTCACGGGGAGTTGCGGAGGTGCTACTCGAGCTTGGGCGGGTGGCGCACGCGCGCGGGGACGACACGCGGGCCGCCTCGTTGTGCCGGGAGAGCCTGGTCCTCAGCCGGAAGCTCGACAACAAGTCCCACATCGCCTTCTGTCTGGCGGCGCTTGCGGGAGTGATCCAGTCCTCGGGCCAAGCCGCGCGAGCAGCCCGCCTCTTCGGGGCGGCGGAGAGGCTGCTCCACTCCCTCGACGCTGTGCTCGATCCCGGCGGTTCTCTCGAATACGACAGCGACCTCGCCGGCGCACGCGCGCAGCTGGATGAGGCAGCTTTCACCACGGCGTGGCAGGAGGGAAGGATGATGACGCTCGAGGAAGCCGTTATGGAGGCGATGAAGAGTGGGGTGTGAGGAGCAGAGGGAGCCTCCCATCGTCGACGGGCTCCTCTCCTACCTCGTGGCCTTCGTGACTGTGCTGGCCTCGCAGAAGAACCAGCGTCTCGGGGACATGGCGGCCCACACCCTGGTCGTCCGTAAGTGAGCCAGGCGACATCCCTTCTGCGCCACCCGCCGAGGTTTCGGCGGGTGGCGCTTTTTGTGTCGTTGTGCGCCGCGCTATTGGCGCTCTCCGGCTGCGAGTCCGGGACCTTGATAGGCCAGCGACAGACCTGCCAGTCGAGCGGCGGGTTGCTCGCCGAGGAGAGGGCCACCTGCTCCGGCGGCGTCGACGCCGTGCGCGGCTCGCCCGGGCTCGTCATCGTGGACACCGACGGGGAGCTGGATGGTACCTACAGGCTCGAGGCTACCCTCTCGGTCGGCGAGGGGGAGACAGAGGCCCACGTCACCGCTGCCGACGGCGAGAGGGTCGGCGGCACGGTCTCGCCGGACGAACCGCTCCGGATCTCCGCCGACGTCGAGGTCGACGATGACGAGGAGGAGGTCATCGCCGAGCTGAAGGTCGCCGGGAAAGAGGCGACCGGCCTGCGCTACGAGGCCTCCCTGACCCCGCCGGGTTAGCGGCAGCCCCTAACGGATCACTTTCAGGGCGGCGGGTTCTATGCGAAAGGACATGGGAAGGCTCCCCCAGAGCTCGCCGTCCAGTTGCACCGGCACCTGCGCGCCGGGGGATTGCGCCCAGACCTCCGTGGCCGTGAACGATTTCATCGCGCGGTTAAGGGGCCTCCGCGCCATGATGCTAGCGAAGACGTCTGGCCTAATGAGGAGGCTCACGCGCTCGACCAGGATAGTCTCGAGCTCCCCGCTCGTCAGCAGACCGGGCCCTGAGACCCTGAAGTCTCCGCCGTAGTAGTGGCCGTTGGCGACGATGGCGAACCTCGCGACGTACACCTTCTCGCCTTGAGAGATCCGCACGGGAGGGAAGCTACTACCGAAGAGCACCCTGAAGCCCGTTAGCGCGAAAGCCAGGCTACGCAGGTAGCGCTTCTGGCGCGGCGTAACGGCGTCGACTACCTTCGCGTCAAAACCTATCCCGGCCATGCACGCGAAGCGGCGCTCGGTCCCTCTCCCGTCCGTGGCGACGCCGAGGTCAACCCTCGAGGGCTCTCTCTTCAGGAGCCGGCGGCAGGCCTCTTCGGCGTCGAGCGGCAGCCCGAGCTCGCGGGCCAGCACGTTCGCCGTGCCGAGTGGCAGGACGCCCAGGGTAGCGCCCCGGGAGAGGCCGTTTATGACCTCGTTGAGCGTGCCGTCGCCCCCGGCGGCCACCACGAGGCGGTCCCCGGCCGCGGAGGCGAGCTCCGTCGCGTGGTTCGGGCGCTCCGTATTCAGGACCTCTACCGAAAGGCCGCCGGAGCGCAGGATCTCCGCGAAGCCTTCGAGGTAACCCTCGTCGCCGGCGCGCCCGGAGTTGGGGTTGCCGATGATGACAGCGTCGGTGGACTCGTGCATCCGTGTACTATAGCCCTTTTGTGCCCGAGACCCATCTGCCGTAACATACGGGCTATGGAGGGATTCGTAGTACCGGGGATCGGGGTCGACGTCGTGGACGTCGCCAGGATGCGGTTCGCCCTGGAGCGCACCCCCAGGATTCGCCAGCGCCTCTTCACCGAGGCCGAGATAGCGTACTGCGAGAAGTTCCGCTTCGCCGACCGCCACTTCGCCGGGCGCTGGGCCGCCAAGGAGGCAGTCACCAAGGCCTTGGGGTGCGGCCTGATCCAGTGGAACGGCGTCGAGGTGATCCGTCGTCCCAGGCGGGCCCCTTCGGTGCGCATCTTCGGCAAGATAAAGGAGTTTGCCGACCGCGTCGGCGTGCGCGAGGAGGACCTCTACCTCTCCATAACCCACTCGGAGCTCTCCGCCGTCGCCGTCTGCGTCGTGCGCCGGGAGCAGATAGCCGGTTGAGGCTCTACACCGCCGAGGAGATGTCCCGCGCCGACAACGGGGCGCAAGAACTCGGCATCCCCGGCGGCGTCCTTATGGAGCGCGCCGGCGCCAGGATGGCCGAGGCCGCTCTCGAGCGCTTCGCCCCGCGCTACGCCCTCGTCGTTGCGGGCGGCGGGAACAACGGCGGCGATGGGTTCGTCATAGCCCGCGAGCTCCACAACGCCGGCGTCGAGGTGGCCGTCCTGGTCACGAAGGACGAGTACGAGGGGGACCCGGCGACCAACCTGGCGGCGCTGCGCAACCTGGACGTGAGGGTCGTCGGTGACGAGGATCTCGACGCGGAGCTCGCGCGGGCCGACCTCGTAGTTGACGCCCTGCTCGGGACCGGGTTCTCGGGCGAGGTGCGCGAGAGGGAGGCCGGCCTCATCGAGGCTATGAACTCGGCGGCGGCCCCCGTCCTCGCGGTCGACGTGCCCTCAGGGGTAGACGGGGCGACGGGCGAGGTCGAGGGGGCGGCGGTCAGCGCGGACCTCACGGTCTGCGCGCACGCGGCGAAGGTGGGGTGCGTCATCTCGCCCGGCCGCGAGCACGCCGGGGAGGTGCGAGTCGTGGAGATCGGCATCCCCCCCGAGGCTGACGTGGGGCCTTCCCTCGTCTGGACCGACGCCGGCTCGCTGCGAGGGAAGATCCCGCGAACCACCGATGCAGCCCACAAGTACTCGGCAGGCGCCCTGCTTGTAGTCGCCGGCTCCCGCGCCACGACCGGCGCCCCCGTGATGGTAGTCCAGGGCGCGCAGAGAACAGGCTGCGGCATTGTCTTCCTCGCCACCTCAGAGAGCTCGGCGCCGGCCGTCGACCTCGCGCTCACGGAGGCGCTCGTCTACGGGGTCGCGGAGGATGGCGAGGGATCCATGGCTTCGGAGGCGCTCGAGGGGATCCTGGTTCACGCCGAGAGAGCCTCGGCGCTCGTGGTCGGCCCGGGGATGGGGACGGATGAGGAGGGACGCCGGCTCGTCGCCGGTATCCTGCGCGAGGTCGAGGCCCCCGTCCTACTCGACGCCGACGCCGTCACCAACGTCGCCGGCACGGAGGTCCTCGCCCGCAGGGAGGCGCCGACGGTCGTAACCCCGCACGCGGGGGAGCTCGGGCGTCTGCTCGGCTCGGGGGCGAAGGAGGTCTCGGCCCGCAGGCTGCGCGCGGCGCGCCGGGCGGCGGAGGAGCAGGGCTGCTGCGTCTTGCTCAAGGGCTCCGACACCCTCGTCGTCGAGAGCGAGAGAGCAGCCGTCAACTCGACGGGCAGCGTCGCGCTCGCGACGGCCGGGACGGGGGACGTGTTGTCTGGCGTGATCGGGGCTCTCCTCTCGCGTGGGATGGACCCCTACGAGGCCTCGCGGGCGGGCGCCTGGGCGCACGGGCGGGCTGCCGAGCTCTGGCTGCAAGAGACGGGTTGGCCGGCCGAGAGCATGATCGCGACCGACCTCGTGGATTACCTGCCGCCCGCCCTCGGGGAGATCCTCTGAGCTTCAGGCTGCTCTTCGTCGGCGACGTGGTAGGTGCCGCCGGGTGCTCGGCGGTCCTGGATCTCGTGCCGAAGCTGCGCGGGGAGCTCGGGCTCGACGCCGTCGTCGCCAACGCCGAGAACTCGAGCCCCACAGGCAGGGGTATAACCCCCAAAAGCGGCGCCGCCCTGCTCTCGGTGGCCGACTTTCTCACCCTGGGCAACCACGCCTTCGACGCCGAAGGATACGAAGAGTTTTTGCAGGCGGACCACAGGGTGGTGCGGCCCGCGAACTTCGACGGGCGGCACCCGGGCCGGGGCTGGGGGCTCTTCGAGTCGGGAGGTGCGAGGGTGGGTGTGGCCAACGTGCTCGGGCGGGTGTTCGTCGAGCGGACGAGGATCTCCCCGTTCGAGGCGGCCGACCGGGCCGTCGTGGCGCTGGAGGAGGAGGGCGCCGACCTGGTGCTGGTCGACGCCCACGCCGAGGCCACGAGCGAGAAGCAGGCGCTCGGCCACCACCTCGCGGGCAGGGCCCAGGCGGTCCTTGGGACCCACACCCACGTGCCGACGGCCGACCTTTCCATCCTCCCCGGCGGTACCGCCTACGTGACCGACGTCGGGATGACCGGCTGCGAGGACAGCATCATCGGGTTCGACCGCGAGGATTTCATCGGGCTGTTCGTCGGGGAGCACCGGCGGGGGCTACCCGTGGCGACGCGTGGACCCGTGGTCTTCAACGGCGTCTTGGTGGACTTCGACCTCGACGGCCGTAGGGCCACCGGGATCGAACCCGTAAGAAGGCGGTGGGAGCCTTAGCCGGAGGTCAACCGGGCCTCGCGGCCCCGTCTACAATGGGGCGGGGATCTGTGCGGGACGACGATCGGAGGGGCAGACGTGGAGCAGCAGGACATCAGGGAGTTGAGGGTCTCCGACATCGCGCACCAGGAGTGGCCCACGCTTGGCCCGGACGAGACGGTGGAGGGCGCGATCAAGCTCTTCGCCGAGTCCGGTCTCTCTGGCGCCCCCGTCGTCGAGGGCGGGAGGCTCGTCGGGATAATCACCGAGGGGGACCTCATCTTCAGGGACGCCGACATCAAAGCCCCGGGCTTCCTGGATATCCTGGGCGGGCTTATCCCCTTGGGGAACTGGGACGAGTACAGGACGGAGGCGCTCAAGAGCGCCGGGGTAACTGTCGGCGAGGTCATGACGGGCGACGTGATCACGGTCTCCCCCGAGACCACCCTCGCCGAGGCCGCGACGATCATGGCCGAGAGGCGGATAAAGCTCCTACCCATCGCCGAAGACGGCGCGCTGCGCGGCGTCGTCACCCGCATGGACATCTTGACGCTCCACGTCCTGAACCCCCGCCGGTAGAGACCGACCGTGGATAGCGCGGTCTCCCCCGGCCTCCTCCGGAGCCGGACCTGGGCCGAGGTGGACCTCGGCGCCCTGTGCCACAACGTGCGCGTGCTCAAGCGCAGGGGCGCCGGCGCGCGCCTCATGGCCGTCGTCAAGGCCGACGCCTACGGCCACGGCGCGGTCCCCGTCGCCCGGGCAGCCGTCGAGGCGGGGGCCGACTCTTTAGCCGTAGTCACGGTCGAAGAGGGTGCGGAGCTCCGAGGGGCGGGCCTTGCGGTCCCGATCCTGGTCTTCACCGACCTTTCGGCGGACCGCCTCCCGCTCGCCAGGCAGCACCGCCTCGCCGTGACGGCCCACTCCATCCAGAGCGCGAGACGCATAGCCGCCACCCGGGGCCTCGAGACGCACCTCAAGGTGAACACGGGGATGAACCGCTGGGGCGTCGAGCCCTCCGAGGTGGGCGAGGCGCGCCGGATACTGGGCCCCAGGCTCGCTGGCGTCTACACCCACTTCGCCTCGGCCGACTCCGACGAGGAGACGACGCGGCGCCAGATCCGGGTCTTCGAAGACGTCCTCGCCGCCAACCCTTTCGGGGACGTACTCGTGCACGCCGCGAACTCTGCGGCCACGCTCTGGCACCCCCGGGCGCGCTACGACTGCGTCAGGCCCGGCGTGGCGCTGTACGGGCTGCACCCGGCCGGCGACCGCGGAGATCCGGAAGAGGAGGGACTGCGGCCCGCGATGGCGCTCAAGAGCTACGTCGGGGGGGTGCGGCACCTCGCGCCAGGCGACGGGGTCTCCTACGGGCTGACCTTCAGGGCAGAGGCGCCGACGTTCGCGGCGACGGTGCCTGTCGGGTACGCGGAAGGTTACCGGCGGGCGCTCTCCGGGAGGGCCGAGGCTCTGATCGGGGGCAAGAGGCGCCCCCTGCTCGGAAGGGTTACCATGGACGCCTCGGTCTTCGGGGTGGACGAAAGCGTCGAGGTCGGGGAGGAGGTAGTCTTGCTCGGCGGGCAGGGCGACGAGCGCGTCGGGGCCGAGGAGCTCGGTTCCCTAGCCGGCACGATAAACTACGAGATCACCACCGGGGTAAACCCCCGCCGCGTCGAGAGGAGCTACGAGGATGTTCGAGGGCCTTAACTGGAGGAGCGCCGCCCGCCGGTCGGCGACGGTGATCGCGATCTACCTACTGTTGTTCTACGTTTTGAGCCGCACCGCGCCTAAGTCTTTTCCTCTGGACGCTTCGCTTTTGGTAATGGCCCTGTTCTTCTTCTTCGTCTTCACCTTTATCTACGCCTTCGTCGAGCGCAGCAGGAACCGGCGCATCGAAGCGGCCCGCAAGAAGCAGGCGCCCGAGAAGCCGGCCCGCGCGGAGGGAGATTCCGACGCGTCCGCGCTGAAGGGTCGCCCCAACCCGAACACCAGCCGCAAGAAGACCCGCCGCAGGCGCTAGCCTTTGGACCTGCGCGCCGCCCTCGCGCCCCCGCTGGATACGGAGGAGCTTCTGGTCGCCGTCCCCGAGCTCGCCCTGGCCCGCGACCTCGAGGCGAGCGCGTACCACCACCTCGACACCTTCGAGCACGTCCTCGAGGTCGTCCGCGGCGTCGAGCGCGAGCTTGGGGAGGGCCGGCTCGGCGCCCGCGTCAGGAAGGACCGGGTGCAGGGGCTGCGCCTCGCCGCCCTGCTGCACGACGTAGCCAAGCCCGTGACGCGCGGCGAATACGAGGGGCGCGTGATCTTTGTCGCCCACGACTCTTTGGGCGCGCGCCTGGTGCGTCGCATCGGCCTCCGCCTGGACCTCTCCGCCGCAGAGACCGACCTCGCGGCAACCCTTACGGCGCTCCACCTGAAGATAGGCTTCATGAAGCACCCCCGCACCGACTACCCGCCCGACCGTCTAGCCCGCGCCGCAGGGCCCTTCGGGGAGGAGCTGGCCGTCCTGAGTTGGGCCGACCGCCTCGCCGCGCAGGGGCCGCGCCTCAAGCCCGAGCACCTCGAGCGCCACGAGGAGCTCTGCGGCGAGTTCGTCCAGGCCAGCCGAGATCTCGGCCCTCACCCGGAGCCTGACTACGAGGGGCTGGCCAAGGGACTCCCTTTCTCCCCGGTCGGCGCGGACCTCGGGTACGCCGCGACCTGCCTCCGGCTGCTCGTGGCCCGCGGGCTCGAAGAGACGACCGCGCTCGCGCGCCTCCGGCGGCTGCTGTGAGCGGCGCCTCCGGTGGAAGAGCCAGGTGTCCCTCGTGTAGAATCGCGCCGACGGCGTAGCGGCCCCTGGGAGGGCCGGGGAGGTGGGGCTTTGGGCATCAAGAGGGCGAGGAGGGACCGCTGGCTGCTCGGGGTCTGCGGGGGCGTGGCCCGCAGCCAGGGGTGGAGCCCTGGGCTGACGCGTCTGGCCACGGCGGTACTCGCGATCGCCATACCGGGTTTCAGCCTCGTGCCGGTACTCCTGATCTACATAGTCCTCGGCGCGATCCTCCCCGAGAGCGAGGAGTTCTAGGCGCTTGGACTTCGCGGAGGCCCAGAAGGAGGCTTTGGGCTGCACGAAGTGCGGGCTGTGCCACTCGAGGACGCAGGTAGTCTTCGGGGAAGGTCCCCTGAACGCCGAGCTGTTCGTGGTGGGGGAGGCACCCGGCTTCAACGAGGACAAGGAGGGCAAGCCGTTCAGGGGCGCCTCCGGGATGCTCCTCGACAGGCTGCTGGATTCGCTCGAGCTCGGCCGCGAGAGGGTCTACCTGACATCGCTGGTCAAGTGCAAGCCGCCAGGCTCCCCGCCCCGCCCGCCGAAGCCGTCGGAGATCAGCGCCTGCCGCCCCTACCTCGTAGCGCAGCTCGCAGCGGTGGACCCGAAGGTCGTGGTCGCGCTCGGGGATCTGGCGAGCCGGGTCCTCACGGGGAGGAAGGAGGCAGTCTCGCGCATCCGGGGGCGTGCGATCCCGCTGGACGGGCGCTACGTCTTCCCTACGCTCTCGCTCACGCGGGCGCTCTACACCCCGGCGGACCGGGCGCTCCTGATCTCGGACTTCTCCCGGCTGCCGGAGCTGCTCGAGGCCGAGCGCCCCTCGACCTACGAGACCCTGAACGTCACCCGCTCCCCGGCCGAGCGCGAACCGGTCCAGCCGGGGCTCTGGTAGGCCCGGAAGACCCCGCCGTGGAGTTCGAGGGGTTGGACGAGGCAGCCCTCGAGGGGATCGCCGCCAGGGTGGCCGGGGTGTTGTACCCAGGGGACGTAGTAGTGCTCTCGGGCGAGGTCGGGGCCGGCAAGACTACCTTCGTGCGCGCCGCAGCCCGAACCCTCGGCGTAGAGGGGCGGGTGACGAGCCCGACCTACCAGCTCGCCCGCGGCTACGAAGGCGTGGCGCGGGGGCGCAGGGTTCGGATCAACCACCTCGACCTCTACCGCGTAGAGGGGATCGAAGACCACGACGCGCTGGAGCTCGACGACTACCTCGACCCGGGCGCCGTGACCTTCGTCGAGTGGGCCGAGCCCGCGCTCGGCGTCGTCCGGGACCCTACCTTCGTGCGCATCTCCCACCAGACCTCGACCACGCGGCGCGTGAGCCTTGAGGGCCCGGTCGCCGAACGCCTCCTCGCGCAGCGTTCGTCGCCGTGCTGATCCTGGCCCTCGACGCCTCGACCTCCGTCACGACGGTAGCCCTCGCCCGAGCAGAGGACGGGCGGGAGCTCTTGGCCGAGGTCTCCGTCGCCGTCCGCGGCGCCTCGGAGGCCCTGCTCCCAGCAGCCCACGCCGCGCTCGACCTCGCAGGGGAGCGTCTGGATTCCGTAGAACGCGTGCTCGTCGGGGTGGGGCCAGGCACCTTCACCGGCATCCGCATCGCGGCGGCGACGGCCAGGGCGCTCTCCGCGGGCACCGGGGCCGCCCTCTCGAAGAACTCGACCCTGGCCGCCCTCGCCGCCCCCGCGCTCTCGTGCTCCGACGATGTGCTCGCCGTCCTCGACGCCAGGAGGGGCCAAATCTTCGCCCAGAGGTTCTCTGAGGACGGGCCCACAACCGGGGTCTCCTGCGTCGGACCAGGTGAGCTGTTCGCCGGGGGAGCCCCGCTCGTCGTCGGCGACGGCGCCGTCCGCTACCGTGGGGTGCTCGCCGGTCTCGGGAGCCTCCCCCCCGACGGCTCGCCGCTGCACCGGGTCACGGCCGCAGGGCACGTGCTCTCGGGCGACCTCGCCCCCGTACCGGCCGAGGAGGTAGTCCCGATCTACGTCCGCGAGCCCGACGCCGAGGTCCGCCGCGACCTCAACCCCTGGAGCCACCCGTGAGGGAGCCGGTCTTGCGCCGGATGCGGGCCGCCGATCTACCGGCGGTCATGGAGATAGACGCCCTCTCTCTTCCCCGGCCGTGGAGCGCGGCGATCTGGCGGGGAGAGCTGGAGAGCCCGCACGCCCTCTACCTGGTGCTCGAGGAGGAAGGCGACATCTCAGGCCACATCGGGATCCGTCACGTCCTCGGCGAGCTCCACGTGACCACCATCGCCGTCAGGCCCCAGCGCCGCCGCCGCGGCCACGCCCGCGCCCTCATCGGCGCCGCGTTTGCCGCCTACCCGGAGGCCCGCCTGGCCCACCTGGAAGTCCGCCCTACCAACGCGGCGGCGGTGACCCTCTACGAGTCCCTGGGGTTCCGGGCGACCGGGCGCAGGCCCCGTTACTACGGCGACGAGGACGCGCTGCTCATGACCCTGGATCTCGCGGGGGACCCTTCGCGGGACCGTCGGTAAACCCGCGGCGCTTCGCGCGCTCCCTGCGGGCTTCCCTGCGGCGACGAAGCTCCTCGGGGGGCTCGAAGGGTTTGAGCAGGAGGAGCGCCGGGGCCAGGCAGGCCAGAAAAGAGACGAAGAGGCCGCCCGCGATCAAAGGGTCCACAGGACCCCGGGTCAGGTAGATCAAAAACATCGCCAGCATCACAAGCGCGATGCCTGCGAACAAGAGCGAGAACGTCCTCATGGTGCAGAGTATAGCCCCTCGGCTCGATTGCCAGTCAGCACACCTTGCGGGCCGCGGAGGGAACTCGGCGGTCGTCTTCATATTGTGGTCGGGATGATGCGAAGGACAGGTCCAACACTATAGGACCGACTGCCGTGTGCCGAAAACGGGGCTGTCGAGCAAGGAGAGAAGACGTTGAAGGATGAGCCCCGAGGGGTGGCAGGTTTCCTTCATCGAGCGTGGTGCGGAGTAGAAGGAGGTGGTTCTCGACAGCTGAAGTAAACGTTCGATCGAAGCTGAAGAATAGATCACGGATTACCGAGGAGGTGTTTGGGATGTTCGCCCGTAGAAGCACAACGTCGTTGGTGTTGGCCTTGATGTTGATGATCTCGCTGCCCGGCGTGGCGTTTGGCCACGTGTACTACCAAGGTGACGATTACTCGGTGCCCACCGACGGCCGTCACCGGATGGGCGTCTGCGACCACGAAAGGGACTTCAACGAAGCCTACACCAAGTTCCATCTCTACGATGGATCATTGCACACCCATCGGGATGGTAACGGCGCCACTCCTCCATGTAGCGTTACTCTCAGATATGGGCTGACAGTCCTCGACCACAAAACGTGTGAGGCCCGCACGTTCCGGCCCGACGTATGCAATAAGGTGTATCTCTCATAGTCGGCGGAGAGCCTTCTG
>JADDPU010000172.1 GCA_016781725.1 Rubrobacter sp.
GCAAGCGCAGGACGCCGCGGGTGGAGCTGCGGAGCAGGCGCAGGATGCCGCGGGCGGGGCCACGGAGGCCGTTGGGCAGGTCGCGGATCAGGCGCAGGAGACCGCCGGCCAGGCGACCGAGGCGGCCCAGGATCTCGCGCCTGGCACCCAGTTGCTCGGCGAGACCGTCAACGACGCGGGCCAGACGGTGCAGCGCACCGTGGACGAGTCCGGGAACATAATCGAGACCACCCTGGACGAGTCCGGCGAGCTCCTCGACGAGGACATAACGGGCAGCGTCACCGACCTCCCCGCGGCAGAGGGCTACGAGGAGTCCACCAACGAAGAGGGCCAGACCACACGCACTGTGCAGGACGAGTCCGGTAGCCTCATCCACCTGCAGCTCGGCGAGGACGGCAGCATCCTCGACCTGCAGATCCCGCCCAGCACCGAGGAGACCACCGAGGAGACCGAAGAGAGCAGTCAGCAAAGCCAGCAAAGCAGCGGAGGCCAGGACGGCGGGGGAGAGGAGCAAGAAGGCGGCGGTGAGGAAGAGCCAAACGCCACTGAGGCCGCCAAGCAGAAGGCCGAGGAGATGGGGGTGGATCTCTCCCAAATGGAGGGCTCCGGCGCCGAGGGGCGCATCACCGTCAAGGACGTGGTGAACGCCGGCGAAGAGGGCTAACCCAACGGGGGGGCAAACCCTCATACGGGAGAGGTGGCAGGGGAACCGAACCTCCGCGAAGGTTCGGTTCCCCCTTACGACGGGACGAGGGGAGCCGGATGGCAGACCGAACGAGGGGTGAGAATGGGGCGAGGGCCACGAAGGAGCGGCTAATCAAGACGGCCCGGATGTACACCATGTGTCAGAAGGCCGGCGTCGCCGAACCATTAGATGTCGCGGGGCTGGCGCTGGCAGCCTTCGAAGATATGCCCCTCCCGCAGGCGATGGTGTTCGTGCGATCCAACGAACGGAACATAGAAGACCTCGCCTGGGCGTTCAAGAGCTCGGGCTCAGCGCAAGAGTTCGAGCAGAGGATCAAGCAGCTCAAGAACCCCTCGGGCAATTAGGGAGCGCGGGGAGGTAAGGTTGCCGACCGGGGATCCCTACGAGTCGCTCGGCGTGCCGAAGGGGGCGCACGGGGAGAGGATCCGCAAGGCCTACAGGAGGCTCGCCCGCGAGCACCATCCGGACGCCAACCCCGGTGACCCCACTGCCGAGGAGCGCTTCAAGGAGATCCAGCAGGCCTACGAGGTTCTCTCGAACCCCGACAAACGCCGGGCCTACGACGAGAAATCGCGTCCTTCCCCGCGGCGAAGACGCTCCCAATCGTCCCGCACCGCCACGGACGGCAGAACCGGCGGACGGGTCACCCGTACGGTCAACCTCACGGATCTGCTCGGAAAACAGGGCAACCCCTCGGTCTCCCGGAAGAACCAGGGTAAAGGGGCCGATTGGCAACTTCAGGGCGAGGACATAGCCCGCATCTCCAAGGTCCTGGGTATAGATCTGGCCCGCCTCGCGAAGTTGTCGGGAGAAGCCATACAGATGAAGGCAAGGGTGAGTTTCGGAGACGGCCGGCCCACGAGCGATGGCGCGCCGAGGGAGAAGCCGCCCAAACCGCGTAAACCACCGAAGCCGCCGAAGACGAGAAAGCCTCCCGGTGTTTAGCAGCCACAAGCGCGGTCGGCAGGTCGCCAACGGAGGATTCGGGGTCGGGCACCCGGCAAACGCCGGCGGAGGCCGGTGTTCGCCCTCTGGGCAAGGTCTCCCGGGACGCCTCCTCGGGGGCGGACCTCGGTTCTTGATGAAGCATAGGATGTCTTTGTTGCACGGGGGTAGGACCGATTCGCCTCGTGGCCACCTCGGGGTCGAAAGGGCGGCAACATGAGCATGCGCGAGCAGGAGCGGCGGAAGCGGCAGGCCATCAGCAGGATGGACGAGCTCAAGAAGAGGATGGAAGGGAGGATGCGGGAGGTCGAGCTCATAGCGAAAGAGGCCAAGCGCAGGGCGGATCAGGTCAAGCGGCGGATCGAGGTGGGCGACGTCGAGCCGCGCGCCCTGCCCAGCCTCAGGGAAGACTCGCTGCCTTCGATGGAGCCGATGAAATCCAGCGAGTCGATGGCTTCGATGGACTCCACGGAGTCGGCAGCGCTCACGAGCGGGGTGCCTTCGGAGGAGGAGGCGTACGGCGCGGGGGACATGAGCGAGGACATGCCGCTCGGCATAGACCCCAAGGGCGCCCACGAAGAGCTCGGGCAGAGGATTACCGAGGACACGGGCTCCGACGGAGACATCCACCTGCACGCCAAGCGCAAGGGGGAAGAGATGAAAAAAGAGATGACCGAGGATACCGGCGCCGGAGGGGACATGCACGAGCACGCCGACCGCAAGGTTCAGCAGATGGAGAACGAGTTGCTTGGAGACTGAGAGACTCCACATCGTTACAACTGCTGCCGGCCACATGTGGGCCTGGCACCGTACCCATACTCTAGGTATTGCGATCGTCGGATAACGAGCTTTACAGTGTCCCGGCACCCAGCATACAATGCTCGGCAGAGAGGAGGTCGTGTCTAGTGTTCGAGGCGACGAAGGCCGGGCGGCCGGCGCCCTTCGAGGACCGGCGGATGTGGCGGCTTCTCCTGGCGCGGCTGCATCCCGATGCCGGAGGCGACCACGACCTGTTCACGTTCGCCTGCGCCGTAAGGGATGAGGTGTCGGGCGGGGTCCGCGCGGCGCAAAGCACCGGGCCGGAGGACGAAGTTCAGGACGTGGACGGCTCGGCAGTCCACTTTCTCAAGCCGTGGCAGGACGCGATGGGCCACTGGTCTTCGACCAACCGCGACGCCCTGAAGAACCTCTGGGCGGGCTAGGGGCTACGGACGCCTGCTTCGCTGCGCCGGCGAAACCCGCGACGAGGGAGCCTGGCTACTGCTGGCCTTGCTGCTGTTGCGCTTGCTGCTGCATCCTCTGAATCTGCGCCCAGACGATATCCCCGGCCTCGCGCTGCATCTGGATCGCCTCGCCCTGGTCCGGGTAGTTGAGCTCGAGCAGGCTCTGGACCCTGCGGATGTCGGACAAAGCTCGCCCAAGCAACTGCAACGGGCTAGCCTGCTGCTGCTGACCCTGTTGCTGCTGGCCCTGCTGAGCCTG
>JADDPU010000612.1:0-564 GCA_016781725.1 Rubrobacter sp.
GGGGAACCCGCACAACCAATATGTTCGCGCAGAAGGGGTCAGGTATGCTCTTCAAGCTCACGGATAAGGACGGACTCTGGAAGAAGATCCGGAACCATGTAGGGACGACGGTCGAGCACCCTATAAGCCCGGTGACCAGGGAGATCCGGTCCCGCATCTCCGACGAGGGCGTGAAGCGCTCGGTGAGCGTTTGTCCTTACTGCGCGGTCGGGTGCTCCACGCTCGTCTACCACCGCGACGGGCGCATCATAGACATCGAGGGGAACCCGGACAGCCCTATAAACGCCGGCACGTTGTGCCCGAAGGGCTCGGCGAACTTCGGGATGCACGTCTCGCCCTTCCGCTGGACCAAGGTCCGCTACCGCAGGCCGTACTCTAGCGAGTGGGAAGACCTCAGCCTCGACGAGGCGCTCGACATGATCGCGCAAAGGGTAAAGAAGGCCCGCGACGAGAATTGGGAAGAGGAGAACGAGGAGGGCAAGAAGCTCAGCCGCTCGATGGCGGTTGCCTCCGTGGGCGGGGCCACCATCGACAACGAGGAGAACTACCTCATCACCAAGCTCT
>JADDPU010000612.1:589-11149 GCA_016781725.1 Rubrobacter sp.
CACGAACCAGGCGCGAATATGACACAGCTCCACGGTGCCCGGTCTGGGCATCACGTACGGTAGGGGCGGCGCCACCTCCAACCTGCAGGACCTGCAGAACTCCGACTGCATCCTCATAGAGGGCTCGAACATGGCCGAGGCCCACCCCGTCGGTTTCAGGCACCCCATGATCGCCAAGCGCAAGGGGGCGAAGCTCATCCACGTCGACCCGCGCTTCACGCGCACCTCGGCGCTCTGCGACATCTACGCCCCCATAAGGCCCGGCACGGACATAGCGTTCCTGGGTGGCCTCATAAACTACGTCATCCAGAACGAGCGCTACTTCAAGGACTACGTGGTCCACTATACGAACGCGGCGACCCTCGTCTCCGAGGAGTTCGAGGACGCCGGCGCCGACGGGCTCTTCTCCGGCTGGGACGCGGAGAAGCAGCAGTACGACCCGAGGAGCTGGCGCTACGAGGGCACGCCCATCGACTACGCCTCCGTCGGGGGGAGCCAGGCCCGCCTCGTCGGCGAGGGCACAGGCGGGCATTCCGATCCCGACGGGGACGGGCCGCGTCCGAACGACCCGACGCTAGAGCACGAGCGCTCGGTCTTCCAGATACTCAAGCGCCACTTCGCCAAGTACACCCCGGAGATGGTCGAGAAGGTCTGCGGCACCCCGCGGGAGGCGTTCCTGGCGGTCGCCGAGACCGTCTGCGAGAACTCCACACCGGAGAAGACGACGTCGCTGTGCTACGCGGTAGGCTGGACCCAGCACTCCAAGGGGGTCCAGATCATCCGCACCGCCGCCATCTTGCAGCTCCTCCTGGGGAACATGGGGCGGCCTGGCGGCGGGATCATGGCCTTGAGGGGCCACGCGACGATCCAGGGCTCGACGGACATAGCGACCCTCTACAACATCCTCCCCGGCTACCTGCCGATGCCCGACGTGAACATGGACAACGACACCTGGCGGGACTACGTGGAGGGCCAGACCGCCAAGACGGGCTGGTGGAACAACTTCCCCAAGTACATAACGAGCATCTTCAAGGCCTGGTACGGCGAGGCGTTCGACCCGAGTCGTGGCGACGAGGTCTTCGACCACTTCCCGCGCCTCTCGGGGGATCACTCCTACTACCCGACGATCATGGCGATGAAGGATCGGGACGTGAAGGGCTCATTTGTCTTCGGGCAGAACTTCGCAGTCGGCGGCCCGCACGCAAAGCTCGCCCGCGACGCCCTGCGGGGGCTTGAGTGGCTAGTCGTCCTCGACGCCTTCGAGGTGGAGACGGCGACGGCCTGGAAGATGGACGGGGTAAAGCCGGAGGAGTGCGCGACGGAGGTCTTCTTTATCCCGACGGCGCTCGTCGCCGAGAAGGACGGCACCTTCACCCAGACCCAGCGCATGGTGCAGTGGCACGACAAGTCCGTCGAGCCGCCGGGGGAGGCCAAGAGCGACGCGTGGTTCGTCTTCCACCTCGGGCGCAGGCTCAAGGCGCTCTACGAGGACTCGACGGACCCGCGCGACAAGCTCATCCAGGCGGTCACCTGGGACTACCCGACCCAAGGCGAAGACGAGGAGCCCGACATAGAGAGCATCCTCAAGGAGATCAACGGCTACACCGTCGCCGACGGCAAGCCGGTAAGCGGCTTCGCCCAGCTAAAGGACGACGGCTCGACGGCGTGTGGGGGTTGGATCTACGCCGGCGTCTACGCCGACGGCGTCAACCAGGCCAGGCGCCGCAAGCCCTGGACCGAGCAGGACACGGCTGCCAGGGAGTGGGGCTGGGCCTGGCCCGCCGACCGCCGCATCCTCTACAACCGCGCCTCCGCCGACCCCGATGGCAAGCCCTGGAGCGAGCGCAAGAAGCTAGTCTGGTGGGACGAGGAGCAGGGCAAGTGGGTCGGCAACGACGTGCCGGACTTCAACGCTACCAAGCGGCCGGATTACGAGCCGGCCCCCGACGCCACGGGGGACGCGGCGATCCCCGGCGACGGGCCTTTCATCGTCAACGGCGACGGGCTCGGCTGGCTCTTCGCCCCGGTCGGCCTCAAGGACGGCCCGCTCCCCATCCACTACGAGCCGGTCGAGTCGCCGGTGCCGAACATCCTCTACGACAAGGTCCAGTACACCCCGACAGCCAGGCTCTTCGATAGGCCGGACAACCCGTACAACAAGCCCCAAGACCCGAAGTACCCTTACGTGGTGACTACATACCGCCTCACCGAGCATCACACCAGCGGGGCGATGAGCCGCTGGATCCCCTGGCTCTCCGAGCTGCAGCCCGAGTTGTTCTGCGAGATCAGCCCGGTTCTCGCCGCGGAGAAGGGCGTCTCCAACACCGATTGGGTCACCGTCTCGACGAGCCGCGGCAAGATCCACTGCAAGGCCCTCGTCTCCGACCGCATCCCGGTCTACGACTTCGACGGCAAGAAGATCCACACCATAGGCCTCCCCTACCACTGGGGCCCGAACGGGCTCATCCAGGGCGACGTAGTCAACGACCTGATGCCGGTCTCCCTCGAGGCCAACGTCGCCATCCACGAGGCCAAGGCCTTCACCGCCAACCTCGAAGCGGGGCGGGTGTGAGCCCCGGTGCCAAAGCCCGGCTGGTCAAGACCGCCGCGAGGACGGCCGGCGGCACGGATCTGAAGGACAGGGCCGTAACGGGGGCCATCGGCGGGCTCGGGGCGACGGTCGTCCTGTCGGGGTTGCGCGAGGCCTGGGTGAGGATGGGACTGGTCTTCGAGACCGCCCCGATGCAGGTCGTGGACCGCGTCGAGGAAGTGGGGCTGGTGGGAGATCTCTCGCCGATGGGCCACCGTCTGCTGTCCGCGGTCGCCCACCTCGCCTACGGCACCGGAATAGGGACGGCCTTCGGCCTCCTGCGCCGCCAGAGGGGCGGGCCGGCGGAAGAGGCCGCCGTTGGTTCGGCCCTCGGCATCCTGGCCTGGGGCGCCGGATGGGCGACCTGGCTACCGCTCACCGGCGTCCACCGGCCGCCTTGGACCCAGCGCTCGCCTAGAGTGCTCCTGCCCGTAATAGACCACGCGGTCTACGGGGCCGCGTGGGGCCTCATAAACCTGGCGCTGAGGAGGAGGCGGGGATGAGGGAGACAAGCAGGGGTACGCGCATCACGCCCGAGGATACCAGGAGCGACACCTACCTGGCCGAGACCTCCCACCGGGAGATGATGCAGCAGGAGCTCATGGACCTGGGTGCCTGGCTCTTCGATCACCCGGAGGCGGCGGACAAGAACCTCAAGCCGATAAGGAGCGCGAAGGTCTTGGAGCCCGGGGTCTACTACAACAGGGGCACGGGGATGGTCGACAGGATCTTCCGCCCCCAGCGCGTCGCCCTCGGCCACAAGATGTTCCGGGTGAGCAGTGACCCTGCCGCCCCCGTCTCGGAGATCCGGCGCAGAGTGCTAGAAGGGAAGTAACGGATGGCCACGGGATTCCTGACCGACACGACCGTCTGCATCGGGTGCAAGGCCTGCGAGGTCGCCTGCAAGCAGTGGAACCAGATCCCCTCCGACGGCTTCGGGCTGACCGGCAACTCCTACGACAACACGGGCCACCTCTCCGGCACCACCTGGCGCCACGTAGCCTTTATAGAGAACCCCAAGAAGCGGCGCCTGACCGGCGACGTCGACCTCGTCGCCCTAGCCGAGGACGTAACCGAGCCGCTCCCCGGCGGGGCCGAGCTCGACGCCCTGGGGCGCTGGGCCTTTATGAGCGACGTGTGCAAGCACTGCGTCGCGGCGCCTTGCCAGCAGGCTTGCCCGACCGGCGCGATCATCCGCAACGAGTTCGACAACGTCTACATCCAGCCCGACGTCTGCAACGGCTGCGGCTACTGCGTGCCTGCCTGCCCCTACGGCGTCATAAGCCAGGTCCCTCACGACGGCCGCGCCTTCAAGTGCACCCTCTGCTATGACCGTCAGAAGGACGGCATGGAGCCAGCCTGCGCCAAGGCGTGCCCGACGGACTCGATCCAGTTCGGCGACGTCGAGGACCTCAAGCGGCGTGCCGAAGAGCGGGTGCGGGAGCTTCACGAGAAGGGCTACACCCAGGCCTACGTCTGGGGCACGCCCGAGGTGGGGGGGACGGGCGGCATCGGGGGTAACCATTCCAAGTTTATCCTCATGGACGAGCCGGAGACCTACAACCTGCCAAGGCACCCGTTCCTGCCGCAGGAGAAGGTCAAGGGCGGCGTCATAGCCAGCGCGGTCGCTGCCACGGTCCTCGGCGCGGTCGTCGCGCTGGCGTTCAGGGACTAGGGGGAGAGGGATGAGCGAGGCGACCAGCGAGTCGGTCCAGCAGAGCAACGGGAGGGTCGAGACTTCCCACCACCCCGAGACCGACCCGAAGAGGAGAGACAAGAACTACTACGGCATCCCGCCGATAAAGCGGGCGCACTGGACGTGGCAGGTCCCGCTCTACTTCTGGCTAGGCGGCATCGGCGCGGGGACGCAGCTCTTCGCGACGGTGGCGCAGCTCTTGGGTCACAAAGACGAGGCCCTCACCCGCGTCAGCCGCTACACGGTGCTCCTCACCATGCTTCTCAGCCCCGTGCTCCTGATCTGGGACCTCGGAAGGCCAGAGCGCTTCTACAACATGCTGCGCATCCTCAAGCTGCGCTCGCCGATGTCAACCCAGAGCTGGTCGCTCTTCACCTTCGGCAACCTCGGCGGCCTCATCGCCGCCCGCCAGGCCGCCGAGGACGGGCTGCTCTTCGGCGACAACGTCCTCTCTAGGCTCGTGATCCGGCTTATACCGGCGCGCCTGCTCACCGTGCTCGCCATGCCCGTCGGTCTCTTCGTCGGGTTCAACACCGGCAACCTCGTCAGCGCCACGTCGGTCCCGATCTGGGCGCGCAACTGGATGCTTATGGGCCCGACGTTCCTGGCCTCCGGCGTCTCGACCGCGCTCTCGTGGCTCTCGCTGGTCTTGCACCTCGGCCACTGGGGCGAGGAGAAGACCCTTCGCGTCCTCCACCGCGCCGAGAAGGCCGTGATCCTGATAGAAGGCGCTCTCATCGGGGCCTCCCTGATCCGGATGAGCCGGTGGAGCAAGCCGCTCTTCTCCAAGGAGGTCGCCCCGCTCTTCGTCGGCGGCACCCTCATAGCCGGCATCGCGGCACCGTTCGCGCTCCTCGCGGGCAAGGAGAGCCGCTCCAAGAGCATGCTGGCCTCGGTGCTCGCGCTCGCTGGCGGCCTCGCCTTCCGCTTCGCGATCATAGCCGCCGGCCGCAAGAGCGCCGACGACCCGGAGGCGTACTTCACCTTCGCCAGCGGCGAGAGCGCCCCGCAACCTGAGGACAAGATCTAGAAGAGCAACCCCACCAAAACCGGCGGAGATAGTTCGAAGATCAACCTCGCGATGCGGCGCGCAGGACCGCCAGGGCTTCAAACCGCGCGTCACCGTGCAGAACAAGGTCTCTCCCGAGAGAGCGAGAGCCCTGCGCGAGCAACTCCTGACGACCTTCTCGCCGTTCGAGGCCCGGGGTGTTGGTCTCTCGCTGTGGCGCTACCTGGGCGGCCCGTGGGAGCCGGCCGGCACTTGTCCTTTCGGGGACGACCGGAAGGGGGCAGCCCCTGACCAGGTTTAGCCGGCGTACTGCTCCTCGGTTACGGGCTCGAGCCAGTCGGTGCCGCCGTCGGTGGTGTTGGCTATGTTGATGGCCATGTGGACCATGTAGCTGTCGGGGGCGGCCCCGTGCCAGTGCCTCTCGCCGGGGGAGAAGTAGACGACGCCTCCGGCCGGAATTTCGACGGGCGGCTCGCCCTCCTTGCCGGCGCGGCAGGTGCCTGTGACGATGTAGAGGATCTGGCCCTCAGGGTGGGTGTGCCAGTGGGTTCGGGCGCCGGGCTCGAAGAGGACGCGGTTGACGGCCGCGTCCGGTGGGGAGCCGGCGGGGGCGGCATCCCGCCAGACGGTGCCGGTGAACCAGTCCTCCGGACCGCGCGCGGTCTGCATATCCTCTGCGGTGATGACCCTCATCGTCTCCCTCCTCGCTCTAACCTGGCGCGATCTCTATCCTGGCGCCGACTTCAGGGCGGCCGAAGGCCTCCCACGCGTTGCCTCCCCGCAAGAAAAGCTCCATCCAACGTACCTCTTCGCCGCCCCGCCTCGTCCAGCCGCTGCTCCCGGGTGCGAGGGCCAGCTCCCCCTCTGCCACCCCGAAGCTGCCGTCGCTCGCCGTCGCCGAGAGCTCCTCCTTCCCGATACGAACCCTGACGTTGGCGCCGGGTTCGATCTCCGACCCGGTGTGCTCGACGGTAGTTTTCAGGTTGCCGTAGCCGTCGACGTAGGCGACGCGGTTCTCGGGGACGTTTGGTATGACGGAACGGTCTATCCCCTCGCCGAGGGCGCCGGGGCGGCCCAGGGCGATCTCGGACGCCGCCTCGGGGAAGAGGTCGCGGGAGCGGAACTGGGAGCCCGCGGCCGGGACGGAGGCCCACCTAAGCTCCTCGGCGTCGTCGCGGACGAAGGAGAAGGCATGGCCGGCGTTCACCCCGATAATGCGCACCCCGTTGGGCAGGAGCGCGTACGCCAGACGCTCCCCTTCGTTGCCCTCGCGGGCCCCCTCCTCGTCCTCGCGGGGCGCGACGTTGTGGTAGACGAGGGTGCCCTGGGGAGCCGGGTTCAGGCCGAGCTGCGCTACGCAGAAGCCGGCCGCGAGCGTCGCGAAGGGCGCGACGGGGGTGTAGAGCGGCTCTGCGTCCGGCAGGTGGAGTTTTATGCGCTGGGCCACCTCGGCGAAGGCGAGGTCCCCGGGACCGTAATCCGCCACTACGTGGAACAGCACTCAGCCCTCACCTACCAGCCTGTCGGCTCTCACCTTCCTACCTCCTCCGACCCCGCCGCGCGGAACGCGGGACGTTCCAGCTTTCCTACCGCTGAATGCCGATCGCTGAGAGCTCTTCACGCGAGTCGGCGCTCGAGGATCGGGTAAAGGCGGGGCTTTCCGGCGTCCTCCGGGATAGTCTTCTCGACCTTGAGCGAGGCTTCCCGGCCTCGGATGGCCAGCGAGGAGACGTGGTTGTCGAACCAGGGCTCCCCGTGCAGCAGACGCCAGCGGAGGGGCGGTTGCTTGACGCCGGCGAGCCGGGAGAGCACCTCGCCGATACGCTCTCCGTTCCTCGACCAGCCGAAGCGCATCGCCAGGCGTTCGGGGAGGCCCAAAGGATTTCGCAGCGGGGAGCTGGCAGCCTGGTAGACGGGGCACTTCACGGCGTCACCGAAGTCCATCTCCGCCAGGTAGCCGTGGTGCACGTCGCCGGAGAGGACCGCTATGGAGGCGGGTGGATCGCCGCCCGAGCGCTCGCCCGAGGCGACGGCGCGCAGCAGCTTCGCGAGGCCGGTGAAGGAGCCTTCGAAGGCGGCCCAGTGCTCCAGGTCGAGGAGTTGGCGCATCCCCTCGCCGATCCTCGCCGCCCGACGGCCCCAGGCGCCCGCGCAGACCGCCTCGTTCCACGCCTCGAGGTGGTGGAGGCCCGGGGCGAGAAGGAAGGGGAGCGAGGTGCCGAAGAGGAAGTGGTCGAAGTCTCCGGTGGCCATCTCCTCGACCCAGGCCCACTCCTCCTCGTCGAGCATGGAGCGGTGGTCCTCCTGTAGCACCCGCCCGGCCCGCGAGTCCATCATGATGAGGCGCACCCTCCCGAAGTCGCGGTGGTAGCTCCAGCGGGTGCCAGCGATCTCCCGGTCCGCCTTGTAGGCGAACTCGCGCAGGACGCGGGTGGGGTCTTGTGCGCCCAGTACCCGCTCGAAGAGCTCGTCCTCCTCCAGGTCCTCAGGGGAGAGGTTGCCGAGGTGCTGGTAGATCCAGTAAGACATAAACGCCCCGACGATACGCTCCTCCCACCAAGGCTCGGCGCGCCTCTGCTCGACCCAGGCCTGGGAGGTGTTCCAGTCGTCGTGGACGTCGTGGTCGTCGAAGATCATGGTCGAAGGCACGGTCGAGAGGAGCCACCGGATCACCGGGTTCTTCCAGGCGTCCCAGTAGAGCCGCGTGTACTCCTCGAAGTCCGCCACCGTCTCGCCTGGAGGTTTCTCGGGGTCGCGCCGCGAACGGATGAACTCCAGGGTGCCCCGGGAGACCTCGTCGGCGTAGATCTGGTCCCCGAGCAGGAGCAGCGCGTCGGGCCAACTCTCGTGGGGCTCGCGCATCATGCGCAGGGCCAGGGCGTAGAGGGCGTCGCGCTCGTAGCCCTCTTCTCTTGCGTCCGTCTCGAGCGTGAAGGGAGGCTCGTGCGGGACCGAGATGCGGCACGAGCCGAAGGAGAGGTTCAGCTCGCCCTCCGGCTCTATAGTCCGGATCACAGAGGGTGGGAAGCCTCGGCCCTCCTCAGGCCAGACCCGCCCGCCGTCTAGCGTTACCTCGTACTCGTAGGTCTTGCCGGGTCCCAGGCCGGTGATCCTCACCAAGGCATAGTGGTGGCCCTCGATCTCGAAGGTGCGGGCCCGGTGGCCCAGGACCTCGACCTCGCAGGAGACGTCCGTCTCCAACCAGACGGTCGCCTCTGTCTCTCCGGCGTAGCGGAGGAGGGGGCCGAGGATAAGGTTGGGGGCCATGCTCGGTACTTACCCCTGTGCTCGGTTATCTCACACGAAGCCGACGAGCCATGACGGGGGTCGGTGCCTAATCCGACTCCCCCTCCTCCTCTTGCGGTTCCTGGTTCCCTGCCGGTTCCTCTTGCGCCGGTTGGTCTTCCTCCGGTTCCACCTGCTGGCCACAGGCGCCGAGAGATATAGAGCAGGCGACAAGCACCATGGCAAGCGCCCGGATAATCCACATCCGGTACAAACTCATCTCGCGGCTCACGGCCCCGCTCTCAGCGGTTCGCGTCTCTCTCATAAGGCTAAATCCCTTCCGCAATCACTTATACGAAGCCGACGAGCCGGGCCATGATCGGGATCAGGAGCACGATCAGGATTATCCCGATGATGTCGAAGGATATCCCCGAGCGAACCATCTTGGTTATTGGGATCATCCCCGAGCCGTAGACGACGGCGTTCTGCGGGGTCGAGACGGGCATCATGAACCCGAAGGAGGCCCCGAAGACCGCGGCGAGCGCCGGGATCACGGGGTCGAGCCCCGCAGCTGCTGCTATCGGTATCACGATAGGCACGACTATGGTGGCGCTCGCGGTGTTCGACGTGGTCTCCGAGATGACGATGGCGATCAGCGCGGCGACCGCCGAGACCGCCAGCAGGCTCGTGAAGCCGAAAGCCGCCGCTATGCCATTGCCTATGGTATCGGCGAGGCCGGTCTCCGAGAGCATCGTCCCGAGCACGATGCCGCTCCCGAAGAGCAAGATGGTGCCCCAGTCTATCCTGGAGGCCTCGTTCCAGTTCATGGTGAAGCGCCGCTCGGCCCAGTTGATCGGCAGGAGAAAGAGGAGTACCGCGCCGATGATGGCCACGGTCCCCTCGTCGAGCCTGCTGCCCACCAGGGCGTAGACGGGCGATTCGTCGCCGAGTACGAGCGCGAGGAAGCCTGGGAGCATCCAGAGGGTGACGGCGACGCCGAAGGCTATAAGGGTGTTGCGCTCGCCCCTAGAGAGCGGGCCGAGCTTGCTGCGCTCCTCGTTGATGTACTCCCCGGCGCCAGAGAGCCTGCGCACCTCAGGGCGGTTGAGGAGTATCAGGATCACGCAGAGGGCTATGAACATGAGGAGGCAGATGGGCAGCGCGGCCAGAACCCAGTCGAAGAAGGTGATCGTGATGTCGGTCTCCTCCTCGATAAAGCCGATGCCGATCAGGTTAGGGGGAGTGCCGATCGGCGTGAGGAGTCCTCCCACGCCTGCGCCGTAGGAGATCATGAGCATGAGGGCCGTCCCGAAGCGCAAGCGGCTCACGTCCCTATCGGTGCCGGCCTGTTCCTGCACCAGGCCCCCGAGCGCCCCCATCATGCCGAGCCCTATCGGCAGGAGCATGGCGGCGGTCGCGGTGTTGGAGATGACCGAGCTCAGCAAGGCTGCGATGGCGCCGAAGGCTATGATGACCCCGTAGGTCGAGTTGCTTACCCCAGGGAGCGAGAGTATCCGGAAGGCGAACCTCCTGTCGAGGCCGTGGGTGACCATCGCCTGGGCGATGACGAACGCCCCGATGAACAGGAAGATGATGTCGGAAGCGAACGACCCGTAGATGATGTCGCCAGGGGCGTCGTCGGCGTTCGGACCGAGGGCCGGGACGTTGAGCAACACGGCGAGGGCCAGAGCTAAGATCGCCGTTGCCGGGATGGGTATGGCCTCAGAGAGCCAGAAGACGATGGTGAAAGCGAGTATGGCGGCCAGCGTCTGCTGGTCGCGTTCCAGCGGCAGCGGCAAAAAGTACATTATGAGGAACACGACCGGCCCGAGGAACAGCCCTATCGTCTGGCGCGCCTTCTCGAACCTCTGCTCAGCCGGGCTGAGCACCTCCCGCTGCTCGTCGAGCGTCTTGTAAGTGCCGGTAGGCCTTACGCCCTCTGCCATGCGCGCCCCTCTCTCTATGGCCCGAAACAGCCTTTTCTTCCCCGAAACGGCAGTATAGCGCCGCGTCGTACGTCGGCGCTATAGAGGCCGCCTA
>JADDPU010000133.1 GCA_016781725.1 Rubrobacter sp.
TAATGGGGGTCGCGCCACGGCCGCGCAGAAGCGGGTAGCATGTGGGACGGCGCGGGCGGGGTTGGCAAGAGGTTGGCTGGTCGGTCGTCGGGCGCTGGGTCGGCCGGCCTCCGGTCGGGGAGACGCGGGCCGCCGTGGGAAGCCATCCAGGACAGGGGGAGCGCATGAAAGGACGAGTCATTCCGGAAGCGGTGACGAGCGAGCGCGCCGCCGTGGGGCGCGTAGTGCTGGTCTGCGCGATCTGGGCCGGCTTTCATAGCCTACTGGCCTCCAAACCGGCCAAGGACCTGATCGGGCGGGTCGCGGGTCAGCGCTCCCGCGACGGCCTTTACCGCCTCGCCTACAACGCCCAGTCGGTAGCGACGGTGGCTTGGGCGGCGCGGTGGTTTGTGCGTCTCCCCGACCGCGAGTTGTACCGGGCGGGGCCGCCCTGGTCCTGGCTCTTTCGGGCCGGCCAGGTCGGCTCTTTAGGCGTGCTCTTCTCGGGAGTACGGGTCGTCGGCGTGCTCGAGTTCGCCGGTGTCGTCCCCTTGTGGCGGGCGCTCACGGGGCACGAGTCGCGCCCGGAGCCCGAGGCGCAGGGACCCCCGATCGGCGCCGACGGCGAGATGGAGAGGGCGGGGGCGTTCCGCTTCACGCGGCACCCCGGCAACCTGGGGGCTATGGGTTTCTTCCTGTTGTGGCCCCGCATGACGGTTAACCGCGCCGCCCTCGCCGCGCTGGTGGCCCTCTACGTGGTGCTTGGCTCCATGCACGAGGAGCGCCGGCTGCGGCTGGCGTACGGCGAGGCCTTCGAGCGCTACCGGCGAAAAGTACCCTTCCTGATACCCCGCCCCCCGGAAAGGTAGGGTTAGGCTCGGACCCCATAGGCCGCCCGCACAACCTCCGCTCCGAGCGGTAGAGCGGGTAAGGGACCCCCGCTGTCCGGGCGAGAGAGCCGGTACCGCGCGCCGTAGAACGCGAAACGCGGTGCCGCGGGCGGCATAACAACCCGAGAACCACGACCGGGGCCGCCTGCGGGCGGCCCCGCTTTCTCGAGAAGGACCGAGCAAAGGTGCCTAATTGGAGGCTAACGTGTCGAGCCCTTCGGCCGCACCGCCCTGGCTGCGCGTCGGCGAATAGCGGAGGCAGGTTGCGCCTCCGCTTGGCCTCCGCGTATGCCGCCTCGGCCTGGTCGGCGCCGTGGAGAGGTGCGGAAGGCGTTCCCGGTAGCCCTCGCCAAGTCTCTCCGCCGATCGAGCACGAGTAGTATCGAGTCGAACACTTCATCCGCCCTTCATCCCGAATTCATCCCAGATTCATCGGCGGCTGCTTTGGTTCCTGCGGCAAAGGGACGGGGCTCCGACGAACGCCGAGGAGGAAGACGGATGGACGAAACGGTATCCCCGACCCGTATCGGCGAGGTCGAGTACCGGAGGAGGATCGACGTTCATCCAAATACCACATACGCCGGCACTGACGAGAGCCGGGGTGGACCTCGCGCTCCTGTCTGGTAGACGACCGCCCATCCATTCCAGAGAGCAAGGGAGACCGACACGATGACTGAGATGGTTGTTCCGGGGACCTACATTACGGTTCGGGCCGAAGGTCTGATCTCGGCGGGCAGGGTGGCCACCGGCATCGTGGGGGTCGTCGGAACCGCCGCCAACGGTCCTATCGGGGAGCCGATCACCCTCTCGGGCCTTACCGACGCGCGGGCCAGGTTCGGGCTCTCCGATAATTTCGACCGTCCGGAGGACGGCGCCAACCCGCTCACGCTCTTCAGGGCGCTCGAGCACGTATACGCCAACGGCGCCGCATCGGTGGTGGCGGTCCGGGTCGCGGGGTCGAGCCAATCAAGCGCCACGTTCGCGGTGCAGGACGCGGACGGTCTAAACGTCGCGGTGTTGAGTGCGAGGACGCCGGGCACGTGGGCTAACAACATCAGGGTCCAGGTAGATCCGGCGGAGGAGCCGTGCCGGGTCGAAGACGAGACCCATACTGAGGACTTCGACGAGCTCAGGTACGGCTCGATCAGGCCCTCACCGGAGAACCGTCTCCGCATCACCCGGGGCGCCACCAGGCGGACGGAGACGCCAGACATCGTCTACAGGAGGGTAGTCAGGGACGAAGAGGTCCTCAGGCGCAGCAACCGCTTCTTCCTCGCCAGCGTGGAGGCGAACACGCCCGTCTTCGAGGTGCCCGACATCAACCTGATCCGCACGCTCGACGCCGACGGAGAGGTGGTCAGGGAGTACGGCGACGGCGACATTCTCTACGGCGCCGGCGGAGCGCCGGGCGCCGGCGAGGTCAGGGTCGATACCGCCACCGGAGAGTTGACTTTCGAAGCCAGCGAGGTCCCCTCCGGCACCGAGACCGTAGTGGCCACTTACGCCCTGGATCACCCCGAGCCGCAATCCGGGCAGGTGCGCATCACGACGTGGGATGGGAGCCTCGACTTCGCCGAAGACGAAGCCCCGGATCAGGCGGAGGGCGACACGCTCGTCGCCTCCTACCTGATAGAGGCGGAAGCGTGCGTGCAGGTGACGTTGACGTACGCGGCAGTGATCGAGCGCCGCACGGTGCCCGACGGCAACCTGCTCGCGTGGCAGGTCAACCGCTCGTCGGCCCTGGTTTCGGCCGAGGTCGACGCCAACAACGGGGGTAACCGTCCGCGGACGGGCGTCGACTCGTATTTCGGTACGGGCACCAACGTGCCTGGTAGCAACGGCGCCGAAGCCGGTCGGGACGAGTACGCGCTCGGCCTGGAAGCGCTAGCGGAGAGGCTCATCAACATAGTGGTCTTGGCCGGCCAGGACGCCGGGACCATGGGCTCGGCGCTCCTAGGCCACTTGAACTCGACCGAGCAGACCGACTTCGAGCGCATCGGCGTTATAGGGGCGCCGGGTGACGCCACAGCCGATTTTCTCGGGCATGCCATGGCCGATGACCGCGTGATCCTCGTCGCGCCCGGCCTGCGCGACGCGGGCGGGACTACGCTTCCTCCCGCCTACACCGCCGCCGCGGTTGCGGGTTTGATCTCCTCCGTCCCGGTCCAGACCAGCCTTACCAACAAGACGCTGAACG